>WVZO01000609.1:0-376 GCA_011772425.1 Candidatus Aminicenantota bacterium | reverse complement strand
GCGATGCTGCCGGTGCTTAACCAGGTGATGGAATATGTTGAATCGATAAACCATCTCTGTCCACCATTGGGTGCGGTTACAGTAACGGTTCTTTGCTCCGCTATGGTAAACGCCCCATTGCTGGTATCCGACGCAGGTCCGGCAATATCACTGATTCTCACCAGGCAGGCGCTGGAAGGAGTATTGGGGACAATCCAATTATAACTACCGCTGTTGGGCGTAGAAGCAGCAACTGTATTCCATAAACCACCATTATCCGTGGAATATTCGATCATGACACTGACAATGCTGCCAGTACTGGTCCAGGTAATATTATGACCGGTTCCTCCTTCCCAATTCTCACTGCCGTTGGGTGCAATGACGGTAATGGCTCTTT
>WVZO01000060.1 GCA_011772425.1 Candidatus Aminicenantota bacterium | reverse complement strand
CCGTGTATGAAAAGTTTTTGGAGGTCCAGGAACCTTTTTTCAAAAAGGTTCTTGGCCGCCGGAGGCAAAAAAAGTTCTGATAGAGTTTTAAAGGAGTTTCAGGATGGGCAGGCAGGAAGATTTATATTTTTTTCGATTTTCTGCCCATCCTGTAGATAAAAATATGGTTTAGTAGATCCGCACGGAGGGCATCAGTTTTTTTAGAGTGCCCGTGCGGTAGGAGAGTTCATGCAGGTGCACGAGGTCTTCGTGCAGATGAATTTTCTTCTCGTGCAGGTGCACAAGGCTTCCGTGCAAGTGAATTTACTGTTCGTGCAGGTGCACGAGGTCTTCGTGCAGGTACATTTTCTTTCCATGCAGGTGCATGAGGCTTTCATGCAGTTGAATTTTCTTTCCCCGCAAATACGGGAGTTCTTATCGCAGGTGCGGGAGATGTTCCCGCATGTGCGGGAGGCTTTCCTGCACGTGCTTCAGTATTTGGAAAAAGAGTACTTTGCCTGTCACTAAAAACCACGGTAAGCTTTTGCAAATATATCGTATATTTCCGGCTGCAAGGCAAAAATAAAAATATGGAGGCCCTGCAAAAAATTGTTGACATTTTCTAAGATATCGATTAGAATGGAACCAAAATGAAACCATTTTGGAGGCCTGTGATGAGTGCGACGATTACGATAAAAAATATTCCTTCAGAATTATATAGTTTAATCAAAAAAAACGCTGCCAGGAACCATCGAAGCATCAACAACGAAATTATTTCCATCATTGAGAATACATTACTGAGCCAAAAAATCAGTCCTGATGATTTCCTGGCATCGGCGAGGCAGCTAAGAATGAGAACAAAAGGACAACATTTGACCGAAGAGTTTATTAACCGGGCAAAATGGGAAGGCCGGTTATGATAGCAGTGGACACCAACATCATTATTTATTTTTACCTGGAGGGAGAATTTACGGAGCTGGCTGAAAAGACCTTTAAAAAGGATTCCCATTGGGTTGCGCCTTTTCTTTGGCGAAGTGAGTTTCGAAATGTATTGGCAGTGAGTATGCGAAAAAAAATTATTACCCTGGAGGATGCTTTTGAAATGATTCAAGAAGCAGAACTATTGATGAAGGGTAATGAATATTCTGTAACTTCATCTCACGTATTGCAACTTGTTAACCAGAGCAAATGCAATTGTACGGCTTATGATTGTGAATTTGTTGCCCTGGCGCGGGACCTTTATATCCCCCTGGTGACAATGGATAAGGAGATATTAAGACATTTCCCGGAAACAGCCGTACGCCTGGACCATTTTGCAGGTTAAAAAACTCTCATACAAGTGGAAGGTCTGGTTTCTTGATCTTGCATCAGGCTGGTATCTCTAAGAGCCGTTGGTCTTTTAAGCGGTTTAAATTGACGTTTACCATTCGATGTCATGAAACGAACCATCCTAATTCAGCAGAATCGTTTAAAAAGTTTTTTTTCATGGCCCTAAGACTCCAAAAACAGGTTTAAGTGTCTTTTTTCATTTTCCAGGAGGGCTTTAATTTTGCATATTTCAAGGTAATACCGTGTTCTCTGGTCATTTCCTCAACAATTTTTTCAGCATTATCGAGCATCTTTTTTATATTATAATCTGCTTCAGCCGCCATTTTCCTCTGCGTTCTCCACCTTTCTTCTAATAAATCATTAATAGGCATCCCAAACCTCCTTAAAAAACTACAGGCTTTTGCGCCACTCTTCCGGGCCGGTTTCCCCGAATTTTTGCAATAAAAATTCTTTTAAAATAGGCCGGTTAACCTGTTTTTGGTTCTTTTTATAAGCAAGGATGGTGAGGTCGGTGAGAGAGAGCATAAACTGGCGTGGGTTGGATTTTACAGCAGAGAGAACAGTTTCCAGGATACCTTCTTCAAATAAATCTTCTATTTTCCCTTTGTAACCGGCAAATTTGAGAGATTCCCGGACCGCCTTCCTGGCGAAATCGATGTTGAATCCGTCTATTTTTTTAAATGCGGGAACATATTTCAGGATAGAATCATCTCCTTCTCCCCGGTAAGCTTTTGCAAATATGTCGTATATTTCCGGCTGCAAGGCAAATATAAAAATAAGGTTTCTATTGGTCATAATTTCGGTAGTGAACTGGAGCAATTTAATCACTTCGTGTATCCAATCTGAGTCAGGGTTAACAGTTTTAAAAAATCGGTCCATTTCATCGATAAACAGGACCACGGGTACCGGTAGTTTTTGGGTGAGTTTATCGATGGCTTTTCTCAGGGTGGTTTCGGTGTGTTTGTCGGAAGTTCTTGTCACTGCCTTTTTTGTCTCTTTACCGATCTTTCCTTTCAGTTTGGCTGCCAGTTTTATAGGTAAAATTGAGCTTATCATTAGTTTAGAAAAATTGGCTTCCAGTTCCGGTGTGATTTCCATGTTTTTTTTACAAAATCTTCTATGGATATGGAAAAGTCCAACCGGTAAGTTTCCAGAAAAATTTCTTCCGGGTCATAGTGGTCCATTAATTCATCGCTACCTACAATTAGCGTCAACAGGGTGGTCAAAATATTCCTGAAGTGTTCTTCTTTCATTTCCTTGTCTGTTTTGGCATCCATGGAAAAGTAGATGTAGTTGGTATAATAGTAATTTTTTATCTCTTCCAGGAATTTTAACAGCAGGGAACTTTTCCCTGTTCCGGTATCGCCGATAACCGCATAATTCCTGTTTAATTCCACGGAAATCTTTAAGTCCTGGAGTTCGTCTTTTCTATCCACAAACCGCCGGATGTCTTTACCTCTAAGTTCATCGGTGATAAAAGGGAATTCTTTGAAGCCAAAAAATTCCAAAAATTCCTTTAATCCCTTTCTCTTTGCTATTTTTGTCATTTTATCATTCTCCTATTGTTCACGTTAATAATGGTTTATTACAGCATATTTTTAAATATATAGAGAGCATTGAGGCGAATGCGATCATTTGAATGCCCTGGAATGAATGTTTTAATAATCTTATACAGTTTTTCGTAATCTTTGTTTCCCAGGATTTCAAAGGCTTTTAAATGGTGGGTGTGTTTTTCTTCTTCATGCTGGGTATCCAACGTGAAATCCAGCATCTGTTCCACGCTTTTCTCGTCGAAGGTGACAAACTCTTCGATTCTTTTTTGCTTTTGCTTCGTTAATTTCTTTCCTTTCAAAATGTCACAGTTGCCTTTGGACAGTTCGCTGGCAATCACTTCCACATAACTCTCCCGGAATTGTTTTAGTTCTTCTTCCGTTGTGTTTGGAAAGTCTTGAAGTAATTTTTTCCTCGAACGGTTGTGCAATCTCTCAATTGCAAGGTCTGCCCATTCAACAATTGACATTTGATTTCTGATAAGGACTTCTTTTACAACACTGTAAATTTTAATAATCTCATCGAAATCTGGAAAATTTCTGAATACACGAAAACGTTTAGTAAACTTTTGATCTTCGAATTTTGTAAATTGCCAAAGTATTAGAAATTCCCTAAATGGAGTGCTTTTATTGAATTTATAAAGGAGATCATGCAAATATTTGGAAATCTTTAAACGTTTTAGAAGACTGCGAAGGTTTGAAATAGCAGGAAATGTGGGAATTTTTGTGGTAACTTTAGCAACCTGAAAATTCAATGCGTCTAATAAATGAGAACGATCAAAAATATCAAGGATAAGAGATAATTCTAAAAGTGCTAAATATTGTAAAAATAATACGTGGGATTTTACTTGAGTCAGAACAAATTGATAGTCCAATAATTTTCTACGACCTATAAAGTGAAACAAAAGACTATTGTTATTTTGGATCAGAAAATATAGTAAGTCCTTGTTGGTTTTTTTGGGTTTCTTTTCAAAAATTATAAAACGATTTTTTAGTTTTGACATTAGTTCCTCTTGAACTTTAACTCCAGCGGTGTTTAAAATAGCAGCACCAACACTTTGTATAAAAGGATGCTTTGCATTATTAAAAAGATTCCAGGATTTTTCAGTTAACTTTTTCGCATATTTATAAATGGGATAATGACACAATAATTGCATAATTAACTCTTCATTCGATTTTTTGTATTCAAGGGAGAAGAGAATATCTAATACTTTTTCGGTAAATTTCAATTCCACAATTCTATGAATTTCTTCTATCACGATCTCCCTGAGACAGTCTTCCCAGAAATTCATATGTTTCCAGTATTTTTTTGACAACAGGTGTTCGATAACTTCTTCAAAAAACAATTCGGCGTTGCCAACATTGACAAGAAGTTTAAAGGTTTCCTTCCAGTAATCTTTGTTATAATGTTTGAGTATGTCATTCTGGTTCTTACTGTTGGCAAAATACCAGGCGGCCAGGAACTCCTGGAATGTAAGGTGAAGAAATCCGTAATTTCCTTCGGATTCGTAAAGCAGGCCTGCTTTTACCACCATTTCCTTTAAAAACGTATCCCTTGAGTGACCTTCAATCTTTGCAGGCAGACAGCAGTCCTCGATTTCTTTTTTATCCATCTCCCGGCGTTGGGTTTCCATGAGCAGGACTGCGATTTTCGATAAATGTTTCATGCTGTTGTCATAGGAGAAACTGATATCCAGTTTACGGTTGGCAAGGTTCCACAATTCGATCATAACTTTAAGGCATTCTTCATACAACTTGTGCCGTTCCCTGGGTAGAACCGCGCGGGTGCGGTGCACGATAGCGATGATAGTCAATAAAAGCGGGTTCATTGCCAGTTCTTTCAATTTATCATGATCCCGGATTATATTCATTAAATCTTGATGCTTTTTCTCTCCATCTTCAACGGCTTTTTGAATGCGCTGTTCCCCGGCCACGGCGATCTCAACATTCCGGTACCAGTTTCGTAAAAAGGCTTCCACATTGTCCATCTCGAAATCCTGGACAGCAAATACCGGTATGTCATCCCGGAATTTCAATCCCGATGCCTCGTGGAGACCGGAAAAACGGGAAGTGACGATCAATGTATTTTGCCCGATGTATTGTTTCTGAATCCAATCGATCACTTCCCGCCGGACTTTTTCGTCTCCGATTTCATCCAGGCCATCCATGAGGAAAAGCAAACGATTGGCTTTCAGATTCTCATCCATGAAGGAATCCGTGGAGATATTTTCCTCTTCCATCAATTGGACCGTTAAATTAACGATGCTTTTCTTGCGATAGGTATGGTCCGGGTCCTTTCCCAGGTCTTTAAGTGAAATAAACACCGGGATAAATCGAGAGAAAAACCGGTCTTTTTCTTGTCTCAAGCACTGGAGGGAAATCCATTTCATCAGGGTGGTTTTGCCGCTGCCCGGTTTCCCAAGGATCAGCAAACGCAGCGGCAGCCGCTCCCTTTGTTTTTCTTTATGCAGCCGTTTAAAAAAAGTGACAAAATCTTCATCCTTTTTCTTTATCTTTTTTTCTTCCTTTAATTCACCTGTTAATCCATTAAAATCTCTTATAATTTTAAAATCTTCAAGGAGCAGCGATTCTTTTGCCCGCAGTTTGACATAAATATTTTCCAGGGGCAGCGGTTTTAATAAAATGGCTTTTAAACCGGCAAAATCCAGGTATTTAAACTTCTGCTCCAGGTGAACTTTGTAATTTTCCAGGTCTTGCCTTGCTCGCTCTTCCCTGGACGCCTCATCTTCCTTTGCTGCCTCTGCCTGTCGATGCAGGACCTCCAACTCCAATTTACGCTGAAGTTTCAAAATTAAATCTTCAATGGATGTAAAAGTCCCATAAATCTGCTGATACTCCTGAATTTCCTTTTTCAATTTACCAACTTTGAGAATATCTTCATTCACCTCCTCGATTTCGATTTTTCCACTCTTAAAGTAGACAAAAAGGAAATTCGGTTTTTTCCCTTTTTTCAAATTCTCGTAGGCGAGCCGGAACTCCTCTTCGGTGAACTGCCCAACTTTTCTATAGAAAAGTGCAATCACGATATCGCATTTGAGCATTTCCTTGTTGAAATAATCCTGGATGCGTTCGTCTTTACCACGGAAACTGTGGAGCAGGTCTTCCCAGACTACCAGTTCCATGTAGATATCTTTTTCCGTCCACTTGTTGTTTTGCCGGGAAATCATCACGGCGATTTCCTTTCGTTCTATAGCCAGTTCCCCGGAAGAAGCCAGAAATACTTTATATTTTTTCAGCATCAGGATAATTATAAAGGATTCGCGAAAAATTTTCAATTGAAATATTAGCCGCGCAGCAATTCTAATTTTGCCACAGAGAGCACAGAGGACACAGAGGAAAAATATTTCCATCTCGATAACCAAACTGCTTCTACTGGAAATAGGATTATATCCTGATCAAAAAAGTTGTATCATTCAAACAAAGCTCAAAAAAGCAGGCAGCTTTTTACCAAAACCCAGTACTGCTTTTTACCAATAAGCAGACTGCTTTTTATATATAAGCAGTCTGTTTTTTAAGCCTATCTCCCGGACTTCCTGACGTTTCTACAGTAGGTAACAACATTATTATTGTAAATATCACTAATCTTATGCTAGATATAGGGGGACCACAGAAAACGATGATGTAGTTCAGAACCACTTTATTCAACGAGTTCTAAACCGAACAATAAAAACCAATGATTGGGTACATAATAAACATTGGTTTGTTTGATTTTTTCAACGTGGAATAAATCCCTGTTTAGAAAAACGGCTGCTCCAGGTGAGAAATGATCCAGGAAGAATCGATCTTATTCCACAACCCATCAATATCCAGTGTCCTGTATGTTATCATTTTTTTCTTCCACTGATAAATTAACCTGACTAATTATAAAGAAGTCTTTATAATTAACCTGACTAATTATAAACAACTCTTTATAAATAGTCAAGTTAATTTTAAACAGCAATTATTATTCAACGTAAAAAAGTAAAACACCAGGTGGGATTTGTTTATTTCTATTTAGTGTCTGGTGTTGCGGTGGTGTCACGGGTCCTGGTTACGGCAACAGCTTTATTGTTCCTTGGTTCAGGGTCTTTGCAGGGAGGGAGTGTGCTGACCGCAGCTGTGTTGGTGATGTATATAGGAATCGTGGGACCGGGGCCATAATCGATTCGGCCGCTGATATATACCACAATGGACTTACCTGCTTCCAGGTTTCCCAGGTTCATGCTGCCGTACCAGGGAAAACTGGAGAAGCCAATAGTTATTATTGGATTCACCATAACAGCAGGAACCTCATCCTCCAGTATGACGTCATAGGCATCATACGGTCCATTGTTGGTAATGCTGATTTTGTAGGTGAGGACCTGTCCTTCAGATACAGGGTCGGGGTAATCTTTCATGGCAATCTGAAGTTCCGTAATTCGAAGGTCAAGGAAATCGGCGAATTCTACCGGGGAGGCGTCGCGGGTAATATGAACCAATGTAAACTGGGGCACTTGATGACCACCATTCTCAATGTTCCACTGGGTTTTTACCCCTATAAATCCGCTGTCGAACTCCTTGTAGGAAATGTTGTGATCATTAGCGTTCCATGGCGTATTCCGATATACATATAAGGATTCACCGTCAAATAATACAAAGTTAATCGTGTTAATATTGAAATGCCTGATAAATTGGTCGTAAAGATCAATGGTGGTGGAAGGGGGAGGAGGAGGGGTACTTCGAACTTTCGCTGTCAGGGCTGCATGGAGCCCCGCAAACGTCGAATTGTTGTGATCGATAATATTTTTCATGATCCAATGGAATAAAAGCTCACTGTCGATAAAAGCAGTCCAGTCACCCGGATTTGTGTTCCAGTTGGATTCATGTTGAACGAACCACGGTTCGACATCGTTCTCATACACATACCAGTTGTACAACTCATTCCACAATGCGTATTTTATATTGTTGGTAATGGCGCCGTTATGCATGAAGGCGTAGGTTCTGCCATTCCACTCGAAAGTAAATGGATGATGCCCACTGCCGCCAGTACCCGAACGAGCATGGGCCATTACCATCATCGCATGATTAGAGGGGTTCATGATAACCTGGTGAGCCTCATCAAGAGGACCGGATGGATAAGGTTCCTCCGAATACCACCGTTGATCTTCCGGTATCACTGTTTCTCCATCTTTTAAATAGATAATGCCGTAACCATCAGGATTATAGTTGCAGGCCTTTATAAATTCATAGAAGAAATCATCCGGGTCATCATACGGCGGCGGTGGGTCATCATTCTGCGGTATTTCCGGGATGATATATCCCTCCAATGTGAGTACCGCACCAAAATCACAGTTGTGTGATTCTTGGGCCATAACCGGCGATGATAAAATCATCACCAGTCCCATCAACAAAACCAAAAAACCTTTCATTCGCTTTAAAGCCATTTTAATTATTCCTCCTTGTGATTGGATTTTTATTTGTTTTACTTAAGTGTGCCTTTTTTTGCTCTTTTCATTTTATCATCATACAGCCTTTTTGATTCCATATTTGTATCTAATTTTAGACCTTAATCTTTCTAAAGTCAACCGGTCAACCCGTTGTAATTGGTTAAAAAAAGGAATTTGTTATTTTCGTTCCACGGGTAAGACCAGGCAGGTGGGACCACCTGCTCCTTTTCGGAATTCCGACAAATCAATACCGTGAACAATCATTCCTTTTTTTTCAAGTGCTTCAATAGCTTCGGCATTTTCAGCAGCATTGGCAATAATTTCATTATCACCCAGGCAAATAACATTCCCGTTGGAGGAGCCCCGGCAGGAAATGTCAATGGTATCAAAACCATTAAAAAAATCTTTTGGGAACATATCTCTGCAGCAAAGCACCTGTTCCGGCCCAACTGCACTCATGGTTCCCCCCAGGTGTAAATGCGGGGGCTGAACAATGACGGTTCGAATCTCGTAATTCATTTTGCTTAATATACCTGCCAGTTGTTTTGCCCCTTCCTCGTTTGTCCTCTTTGACATCCCTAAAAAGGCAACCGAACCTGCCAGTATAACATCTCCTCCTTCAACGGTTCCGGGTTCATTGATTTCCCCGGCACATGGTTCTCCCATTGATTCCAGGATTTCTGCCATCCACTTTTCTTCGCCTCTTCGTGCTGCCAATCCCATTCTTAATTTAATATATCCTTGAGGTGTACACAAGGCTGTATCCCGGGTAAAAACCGAATTGGGATGATTGGCAAGTTCAGGAACATTGATCACTTCGCATCCGCATGTTTCCATTATCGACTTCAACGTCTCAAACTGCTGCTGTGCTTTATACCGGTCCGCAACCCGATGAATATGTTGTTCTTTAAGATTTTTGACGTTAAAGTACTCGTCTTTGGGTGTGCAAACAACCACCCGAGATAATTTGTCACCCTCATTTCTTAACATGGCATTTCCTCCTTAATTGATTATTGATTAACCGGACTTACCCTGTGTTCATTTTGCTTTTTCTCCAGGTATAGTAAATGGGGATGCCAATCACTGCAAGTCCTAATCCAGCCAGGGATTCCACTGGTTTTTTTATTAAGGTATTGACCAGGATGATTAATAAAACAATGATGAAAACCAGTGGAGTGACCGGGTATCCCCAGGTTTTGTAGGGCCTGGGAAGTTCAGGATATTTTTTTCTTAGTTTAAACACGGAAGCAACCGCGGCTGTCCAGAATAAAATATTGATAAACATGGCAAAGGTAAAAAGCTGCTCAAATGTACCGGTTAAACACAAAAAACAGGACCAAACCGCCTGGCAGAGAATAGCAAAGCCCGGTGTGCGGAAGCGTGGATGAATCCTTGCCGCACGTTGAAAAAACAGTTTATCTTTAGCCATTGCATAATAAACACGGGGACCGACAAATACAGCGCCGTGGAGCGCTCCCAAAATAGATATGAGCACTGCAGCGGATAAAACCCCTGTTACGGCCTTCCCAAAAAGAGAGTTGGCTGCTTTCTCAGCGATCCTGACCACTCCTTTCATTTCTTCAACAGGGAGGGCAAGGAGATAGACAACATTGACCGATACATAGAGAACGGTTATGATTAACGTTCCTATTACCAGGGAATAAGGAAGATTGCGCTGGGGTTTTTTGATTTCTCCGGCAATATAATTGATATTGTGCCACCCGTCGAATGCCCAAAACACAGCAATAAGTGCGATGCCGCAGCCGACAATCAATTGAACCGGGTTCAATCCGCCAGAATGAAAAAGAGCATCAAAGTCAAAATTAATACGGGTTTTCGTTCCAATGGTAAAACCCAGTATGATAAAAGTTGTAATTATTCCAATTTTAACCATAGTGAGAATATTCTGGATGATTTTGCCTGGTGCCGCGCCGATATAGTTGACGCATGACAGGATAATGATAACGGTTACAGCTATTATTTGTCCCATTGACAGTGAATAGACATGGGAATGATTAAAAATATTAAGTGTAGTAGAGAAGATTATTTTTTGATTGGATAATGATGGGAAAAAGAAACCGAAGTATTCGGCAAAGGCCGCAGCCAGGGCAGCAATGGACCCGGACATGGAAACCAGGAACATATTCCATCCGAAAAGAAAGCCGTAAAGGGGGCCATAGGCTTGTTTTAAATACACATATTGGCCTCCGGCTTCAGGCATTGCCGCACCCATTTCAGCGTAGGTCAATGCCCCGGCAAGAACGATTAATCCGCCAAAAAACCATGTCAGCAAGATCAATCCGGCTGAAGGAAGGGATTGAGCCATAATCCCGGTTGTCAGGAATATCCCGGAGCCGATGACGATTCCAACCATCATCATGGTAGAATCAAACACTCCCATTTGTCTAACCAGGCTTATCTTTTCTTTGTTATCATTAACCATTAATCACTCGTATTAACGTGTAATTGTAAAGATTAATGGTAAAAGTCTTTAGGAAGAATGTCAAGTGAGAAAATTTTCAAGACGATTTCCGGGCAGTCCCTTATTTATACCCAGTTGACAAACACCTTCAAATGGGTGTTCCTTTTTCCTAAATTTGACTTTGAAAAAAAAATGATATATAATCTGCGGGAGAGATTATTTGAAAGTGAAAGTAAATATACTTTAAAATACATTTTTAAAAAAGGAGGTTTTTATGGTTGAGGAGAGAAAATTTTTGTTTGATTCGTGGAGGGTAAGGCTGTTCATCGCCGTAACCGTTTTTGTTATTGGAGCACTGGCATCGCCTTTAGCTGCTTACGATGCAGTGGCTTTAGGCACCAAAGATTTATTTTGTCCAGCGAACACCCGTGAAGACTGTTTCACTATTAGGAAATGCGCCAAAATGGTTCGTCTGGAAGCCCACTTGTCCCTTCCCCCAAATACCACACACTGTGGTATAATTCATGGGAGAAACTTTGTCATAGATGATTTAAGTACTTCCCATACACAAGAAGATCATAAATGGAATATTGGACCTGCTATGTATTTTGAAAAGACAGTTAGATTAGAACCTGGAAATTACCAGATTAAGACTACATTGGCAATAGTATGCCCAGGAGAGTACAAGGTTTATTACTGGAAAAAGTGTCCGCCTATAAGAGCTTTGATATCAGCAGTAGTGAAACCACGATTTTATAGATTCGGCAGCAAACCTGTGGGTTCCACAGAAAGTCATTCGTTTACAGTGATAAACAAAGATAAGGTTCCGTTAAAGATAATCTCTATAGTCTCAGATAATCCTAAAGTTTTACCAGTATCCACTACTTTTTCTTTGCCCTACTCGCTAGCTCCGGGGGGTAAAATGACCTTCTCGGTCACATTTAAGGCACCAAAATCAGAAGGTATGCATTCAGCGATTATTAAAGTTAACTGGCAAAAAAAAGGAAAATCTCACACCACACCAATACCAGTAACCGGTATTTCAAAGGGTAAAAAACCAAAAAAAGGTGTAGAAAAAAAGAAGAAGTAAGCTATACTTTTGCCTGGCGAAGGATATTCCTTTCCAAATAAGGTACCATAAAGGTAACCGGAAGAGAGGAGAATATCTAATCAGGATTTCTGACCTGCCACCTTATTTACTCGAGTTTCTTAACCAGTACTAACCTATTATAAAACCTGGCCGAAAGGGTTTGGAAGCTTACAAAAGAATAGTTTTCATCTTCTTTTGAGAGAATAAACACACGCACTTCACCCTCTGCTGTACCAACTTTTACAGCAATACCGGGCTTTCCACTTAGAGTTGCACACTTCCTGAGTTCTTCAACTTGTGCTTTTTCCCCTATTTTTTCCATATTCTTCTTGACCATTACTTCCAATGCCTGGCGGTTTTCAGATGTAAAAGGCGAAAAATGCTTTTTTTCACCTTCTGCCATGATCTCAAAAACAGCATCCAGGTTATTTTCTTGCATTGCCTTTAAGAGATGCCCGGCAACCGCTTCGGGATCGGTTCGATCCACAGCCCACAACGCAGACACAACACCAAGGGAAAACACCCATAAAAAAAGGGTTGTATATATATGGTACTTTGTAAATTTGGACATTTCTTTCTCCTATGTTACATGGTTGTGAATCAAAATCTTACCAAATTATTAAAAAAAAAACAAGCACCTGATTTTTTCTTTTTTTTGACTGGCCCCTTTTCCTCATTAATTCTCAACAGTAGACAAAGTACTTAAACTTCGCATTTTGTAAGAATTTTTCCAATAAAACTTCGCATTTTGTAAGCAATGTGCTATAATTTGCTCATGAACAGATCATTATTAAAAAGGAGATTGGTCGAGCAAAAAGAAGAGGCTGATATAATTCTGAACCAAAACCTGGTAAAAAGACAAAAACAGGATGAATTATTGAAAACCCTGGACGCACCACTGGTAAAAGTAATCATCGGTCCGAGACGAAGCGGAAAAACAGTGCTTTCCCTCCAGGCTGAGGCTGCGCGTGAAGCAGAATATTACTATATCAATTTTGACGATGAAATCCTCGGGTCAATCGTACCGGAAGAATTTAACCTGTTACTGGAACTATTAATCGAGTTATTCGGGAAAAAAAACAACCTTATACTGGATGAGGTTCAAAATGTCGATAAATGGGAACTATTTGTCAATCGACTCCTCAGGGCCAATTACAATATTATTTTAACCGGAAGTAACAGCAAATTACTTTCTAAAGAATTAAGCAGTGCGTTAACCGGCAGAAGTTTGACCATCGAATTATTTCCCTTCAGTTTTGAAGAATACCTGGAAACCAAAGGCATTCTCGCTTCCACAGACACAACCGACACCACCTCCGAGATCGCGCAAATGCGAAAAAACCTTAACGAATATATGGAAACAGGAGGGTTCCCCGAAGTATTGTTAAGATTAAAGGATAGGGGACTTCAACAGAAATACTTGAGAGAGCTTTTTGATGCCACAATAAAAAGAGATGTGGCCCACCGTTACAAGATCCGTTTTACGCGGGAACTGATCGAATGTGCCTATGTAATTACCAGTAATTTTGCCAGACGAACCAGCTTTAGAAAATTATCAAAAGAAATCGGCATCAGTGAACATACCTTAAAAAAATATACCGGTTACCTGGAGGAGACTTACCTGGTTCTCAGTGTAAAGAGGTTTTCCTTTAAAGCCCTGGAAATAGAAAAAAGTATCCGCAAATATTATTCGCTGGACACAGGTTATATCCATGCAAAGGGACTTTTGAGCACGAAAGATTCCGGTTTTTTAATGGAAAACCTGGTGGCCGTGGAGTTGAAGCGCAGGGGATACGAGTTTTATTATTATATGTTTAAGGACCGGTATGAAATAGATTTTGTTATCAGGGAAAACAGGAAAATTTCGGAAATTATCCAGGTGACTGATGATGAAGATGGAATCCGGGAAAGAGAAGTCTCTAATGGATGGGAAGCAGCTGGAGAACTAAACGCAGAGCGATTAACGGTCATCACCTGGTATCATGAAGATGAAGAAGTAAGAGAAAACATACGAATCCACTACATCCCACTCTGGAAATGGCTGTTAAAAATATTCTCCTAATACTTCCAGGCTCTTTTCAAATAACAACTTATGGTAATTCTCAATGGTTAAAATACCTCGATACGATTCCAGCAACTTAAATATCTTCCTGTCATAGGTGATAGGCCGATGGTCCTGGCGCTTCCCTTCCCTCTCTTCCCAGCCGTGCAGGTGAACCACCGATGCCTGCTCCAACCTCGATTCAATCTCTGCTAAATCCCATCCCTGCACCAGCAAATGCCCGATTTCAATACAATAAGAAATACCACACCCGGATACCACCCGGTCCAACGCAGACAACGGCGTTTCCGTGTTCTCCAGGGAAATATCGATACCAGGAAATTTTCCTTTTAGGGCGTTGAAAAATTTAATATAGGTGTCTTCAATCCCACGCTTCTCCTCTTGCTTAAGACCCTGCCATTTCTTACCATCCGGCAGATCATAATGAACAGAAAAAGTAGAAATTCTTAAGCAGCTTAATTTTTCAATAATAAAACAGGCCGCATCCAATCGTTTTTCAAAATGATCGAAAAGTTTGGGTTTCACCGGCATGTGGACCGAATAAGTGACACCCGATTCCTTTGCCAGATACTCCAATGTCATCAACGTATCCTTTTTAAATAAAGGATCTTGTGCTGTGGAATCAAAGGCCAGAAGTTGGATGTCATCCACCTTATCCATCAAATAAGTCACGTTTTCAATGGCTCCTGTGGGTAAAAGGTAAGAGGGCGCACTTACCCTGAAAGGAAATAGGTTTTTCTTTTTAATTAATGTGGGAATCCCGGCCTGCACCATGTAAACCTCATCCGCATACCAGGCCATAATGCGATTCCAACGTCCCTGCAAATCCTGGAAATACCGGCCCAGTTTATTTATCTCTATAGGCGCAAAACCCACCTCATTGCTTACAAATATCACGTTTAAGTTATTTTTAGTGATAATTTCATGAATATCCTCAAGATAAGCCTCATCGGATTCAATCAATTCCTCAAGCTCCATGTGTTCTTCATTTGCCAGCAGCCGGTTGGATAAGTTCAATGTCAAACAATCCACCAGGACAGTACGGTCTTTCAAGCGGTCCAGCGGTCCGGTGATGTCATAAGGCGCTTCTACAGTTTCATACCGGACACCCCGCCGCTGGCGATGCATGGCAATCCGCAGCTTCATCTCCTCATCAAAAGCAATAGCCGTGGCAATATAAACCGGTTTCTCCGAATAGAATTCCGCCTTCTGCTCAGCAAAATGCGATTTACCACTTCTTATACCACCAAGAATCAATGTTATTTTTTTCATTTCTTTTTTTTATTTCACCACGAAGGCACGAAGGTCACGAAGGTTCACGA
The DNA here is from genome assembly GCA_011772425.1 of Candidatus Aminicenantota bacterium. Classification (GTDB taxonomy): domain Bacteria; phylum Acidobacteriota; class Aminicenantia; order UBA2199; family UBA2199; genus JAKAGC01. The sequence continues at coordinate 8,331 of WVZO01000060.1, read as the reverse complement.
AGGAGAAGGGGGTGGTTAAAAAATTATTACTCCTTACTGCTTACTCCTGCACTCTCAAAGGTTGCCATTTCATTGAGAATACGCACCGCAGCCTCAACAATATGCATGGCCAGCGCAGCGCCCGTACCTTCACCCAGCCGCATGCCCAAATCCAAGATGGGTTTTTTATTAAGAATCTCTAACATCTTACCATGACCCCGCTCATCAGATAGATGAGAGGCCAACATGTATTGCACTGACACCGGGTTCAACAGGCGAGCCAGCAGCGCCGCAGAAGTAGAAATAAATCCATCGATCAACACCGGTACCCTGTTCCTGGCAGCACCCAGTATCACTCCTACCAAGCCGCCAATCTCATAACCTCCCACCTTTTGCAAAATATCGATTCCATCATTTTTGTCCGGTTGATTGCATTCAATCCCACGTTTAATGGCAGAAATTTTACGGATCAGTCCATCATCATCAATACCCGTACCCCTGCCCACAATATTCTCGATGTTCTCACCACTAATTACCGCTAATATCGCAGCAGCAGGAGTGGTATTACCAATACCCATCTCACCGGTACCTACCAGGTCGATTTTTCCCTTTCGATGCTCTTCCTCGAAAATTTCAATACCCGCTGAAATGGATTTAACAGCTTCTTCCCGGGTCATGGCCGGCCCGTTGGTGAAATTCCCGGTGCCCCTGTTTATTTTACGGTCCCGGAAATTGGGATGGTCGATATTCAAATCCGCAGCCACGCCCAGGTCGGCAATGACAATATCCGCCCCTGCCTGCCGGGCTAACACATTAATGGCGGCACCATTATTGATAAAATTATAAACCATCTGGGGCGTCACTTCCTGAGGAAACGCACTCACACCTTCTGCCACTACCCCATGGTCACCGGCAAATGTAAAAATCACTTTTCGATTTATTCGCGGAATGGCTTCCCTTTTCATGGAGGCAATTTCAATGGCAAGTTCTTCCAACCGGCCCAGGCTGCCCCGCGGTTTGGTTAAACGGTCTTCCCGCTCTTTTGCTTTTTGTCCATAAACCGTTTCTACAGACTCAATTCCTTTTAAATAATCCTTCAAATCAATCATTTCAATCATTAAACCTCCAAAATCAATTTCCTCTTCTTCGTGCTTTTTACCGCATTGTAAATGCCTTCGTGTTCTTCGTGCCTTCGTGGTTTAATAAACCAATAGGCACAGCATGCTATGCCCCTACACATTATCAGTGTCAATCCGTGTTCATCCGTGGCAAAAATTGTCCTTATTCCCTGTTCATCCATGGCTAATTTTAAATGTTAAAGCAATGAGCAGGACCAGGAACAGGTGAGTGGTTTCAATGGTAAACCCCACTATATCGCCGGTAATTCCACCGATCTTTTTTTTGGACCACAATCCAATAAGCCAGGAAACAAAAAACGACACCAGCAAAAATGCCCCGTAAACCAAAATCTGTAACCGCTTGTTTACTGTCCATTGACTGCCAGGAATATCGATAAAATATAGTGCTGCTGTTATCATCAAAGTGAGTATAATAGCCAGGAGCGCGGTTTTGTCTTTTACATGGTCCACAAAGAATTTCCCTGTGCCGCTCTCCCTGGGATAGGTAAATAAAAGCGGCATCAGCAGGATAGCTGTACGTACATAGGTATGGATAATGATATAATCTTTAGACCCAAGCATCGGTAGGCTGCTGAACAACACCAGGAACCACACCCCTACCCCTAACACGGCAAAACTTCCTAGTGTTGGTACTTTCATTATTTTTAAAATAGATTCCCTGTCTTGATAACTGAAAAATCCATCGATGGTATCCATAAATCCATCCAGGTGCAGTGCCCGTGTCAGGATGATATAGATCAAAATGGTAAGTGCTGATGAAATACTGGCTGGAAAGACAGCATACAATCCCTGGTAGGCAAAGCCTGTGATTACACCGATCACAGCGCCCACCAGTGGAAACCATACCATGGATTTTTCCAGGTGGCGGCGTTCCGTCTTCACAGGCAGCGGAAGAATTGTCAAAAATTGAAATGCAGCAGCTATATTTTTATGTATTTTCATTTGCTTACTGTTTACAATATCCTTGAACTGATAGTTAAAGAACACATTATACATGTCTTTTCAAATATTTCAACCTACCTTTTATTAATACCCTGGAAAAGCTTGCAAAAAAAAAACAAAGTTTTATCCTGGGGGGCTTTTATTTTTTTTCTGTTTATGTTACTATTTCTCGGTTCGGAACCAGGAGGAACCAGGAAGTAATTATGGGTAAACAAAGAAGTATTGCTAAATTATTTTCCTTCAGCTCAATCATGATCATCTCTATTTTATCGCTGATGATTTTGGTGGTATTCATATTAAGCAAGTATCTAAGTTTTGGCAAAGAGGTCAAACAAGAGATATATATTATTCTCGGTATTTTTGCTTTGATTTCGCTGGTGACGATTCTCACTTCCCATTACTTTGCCCGTAAGATAAAAAACGAATTTGCTGTGTTTTCTAATTTTTTCCGGGAGACTTCCAGGAAAAATGTGCTGTTAGATAAAAATAAATTGAAAGTGCTGGAATTCAGGGAACTGGCGGATACGGCCAATCAAATGATTGCCGATAAGAAAAAAGGGGAAGAAGCGCTATTAAAAGCCAAAGAGGCAGCAGAAGCAGCCACCCGGGCAAAATCCGAATTCATTGCCAATATGAGCCATGAGATCCGTACTCCCATGAATGCCATTATCGGCATGAGTGATATCCTGCTCCAGACCCCCTTAAATGAAGAACAACATGAATACGTCGAGATCATTACCACTTCCGGCAATAACCTGTTAGTGATTATCAATGATATTCTTGACTTTTCAAAAATCGAAGCCGGGAGATTCAATATTGACAGACTTAATTTTAGTATCAGGGATGTGATTGAAGGAGTGGCAGATATGGTGGCTGCCAAAGCCCATAAAAAACGCCTGGAATTGATGCCGTTGATTGAACCGGAAATCCCCATGCAAGTCCTGGGAGACTCACACCGTCTTCACCAGGTTCTCTTAAACCTGACCAATAATGCCGTGAAGTTTACTGAAAAAGGCGAAATCGTTATATCGGCTGAATTAACAGAAAAGAAAGACAGTAAGATAAACGTGTTGTTTATTGTTAAAGATACCGGGATCGGCATCTGCGAAGAGGATCAAAAACACCTGTTTAAAACCTTCTCGCAATTGGATACGGCTAGCACCCGGAGATACAGCGGCACCGGTCTGGGACTGGCTATTTCCAAGAAATTGGTGGAATTGATGGGAGGGGAAATCGGTGTCAACAGCCGCCTGGGGGAAGGCTCAACCTTCTGGTTTACCTGTGCATTTGAAGAGGTGGAGGAAGGCAGTACTAAGCCGCCTTTTTCTGACGAAGACTTCAAAGGTTTAAAGGTTCTCATTGTTGATGATAATCGCACCAACCGGTTTATTTTACGAAAATATTTACAGGTGCGGGAGTGCGTATGCGAAGAGGCAGGAAATGCCTGGGAAGCCATAGAAAAACTCCAGGCGGCAGCTAAGGCTAAATCACCTTTTGAAGTGGCGCTCCTGGATTTCCAGATGCCGGATATTTCAGGGACCCAACTGGCAGAGATGATCAAAAGCGACGAATTAATACAAAACACGGTCCTGGTCTTACTTTCATCATCCACAGCCTATCAAACCCACGAAGAATTACGAGAATACGGGTTTAACACCTTGCTTTACAAACCCATCAAGCAATCCCAATTATTCAGAGGCATTGCCAGTGCCATGGGAGTTGTTAAACTGGAAGAAAGAGTACAAAAACCTACCCCTCAAGAAATTACCAGCAAACCCCTGGATATCCTCCTGGTGGAAGATAATGTCTTAAATCAAAAGGTGGCCCTATTTAACCTCAAAAAATTCAATCATCATGTGGACGTGGCAGAAAACGGTAAAATAGCCATCGATAAATTCAAATCCCACCAGTACGACCTGGTTTTAATGGATGTGCAAATGCCGGTTATGGACGGTTATGAAGCCACTAAAACCATCCGGAAAATGGAAAAAGAAACAGCAAAGAAAACCGGGACTGAGATTCATACTCCCATTATTGCCATGACCGCCAATGCCATGAAAGAAGATGAAGAAAAGTGTCTTCGTGCCGGCATGGATGCTCACTTAGCCAAACCCTTTAGTGCAGAAAAATTCATCACTGTGGTTCATGAGATGGCCGCACGAAAGGAAGAATAGGAACTTTTCACTCAGCGAACGTTGTAAACTTTATGCATTTGCATCCCGGCTCTTATATTGTCAATCCCCTCTTCCTGGCAGCGCTGGAATAAAGAAAACGTACGCTTATAACGCTTTTTATCGTAAGCTTCCGGTTGCAAAAAAATCAATACCTGCTCCCCTACTCCTTTGATCTTTTCCCGGATTTCTTTGATTTTACCCACCTTCAGTTTTGGTGTCACCACCAGTTTGATTTCATTTATCTTTTTATAGGTTATTAAATCCGGTTGGATGGTATAACCAGTACTATCTTTGGGGGAAACCGTCCACCAATCAATGGGCAAATCCTGGAAATGGAGACCATCGGTCTCAATGGATAGGAAAAAATTCCTGTTTTTTAATTCTTTAACCAGGCCAGACAAATCCTGGCCCAGGGGTTCACCGCCAGTGAGTACCACCTGGGATTGAGGATATCTCTTTTTGTAATTCTCAACTTTTGCCAGGATTCCCTCCACCTTCATGGATTGGGCATTTTCATCTTCCCAGGAATCTTTTGTATCGCAATAAGGGCATCGCAGTTGGCATCCAGCCAGCCGTATGAAGATTGAAGGAAAACCAATCTTTACCCCTTCACCCTGGAAGGACCAGAAAATTTCATTAATCTTCAGAATAGATGGCTCCGGCATAGTCCGACTCCCAAATGATTACTTTGGATACCGGATATTTTTCTTTAAGCTTATAATAAAAATACCGGGATAAGTTTTCAGCAGAAGGTGAAAAATCAAAAACCTCATTCAACACTCTGTGATCCGGCAGCAGACTGTTTAAATGGGCTTTTAATTTAGTGAAATCAATCCCAATCCCGGATTTATCCAGTTGATTCTCTTTTATTTTGAAATGGGCCTCGATCTCAAACGTATGCCCGTGCATTCTCTCGCACTTTCCTTTGTAATGGTCCAGGAAATGTGCAGAGGAAAATTTATCTTTAACCACCAGTTCCCAGCTCATAGTTTACCTTCCTTTTTAAGTCTTGTAATTAATGGGTCTTCCCTGTTCAACTGTTTAAACGCGTGACTGCGAATATCACAAGAGGGGCATTTTAAACAGGGGATTTCACTGCCCCGATAACAAGAAACCGAATAAGAGTAATCCGCTCCCAATTGAAGACCCATTTCAATGATCTCTTTTTTGCTTTTGCGGATCAACGGCGTGTGAATTTTAAACCTCCGGCCAGTGATGGAAGCTGAAGTACCCTCGTTTATCACAGCTTCCATTTTTTTTGAAAAGGCGGCGGTGGTATCCGGGTAGTCCGGTGTATCGATGAGGTTAAAGCCGGTCACGATATGAAATATTCCCCTGGATTCGGCAAAGGCCGCTGCTAAAGAGAGAAAAATTCCATTCCTGAAGGGCACATAAGTAAAAGGTACTCCCTCCTCGTTTTTAGAAGTTGCCAGGGATTCGGGTATCTCTTTATTTTTATCGATCAGCGCCGAATATACGATATCTTTTAAAGGAAATTGAACCAGGTGAGCCCGAACCTTCAACTGCCTGGCAATTCGCTGTGCCATTTCCACTTCGATATGATGGCGTTGTGCATAATTCACCATCATAGCCACTGCATCGGCAAATGTTTCCTTTGCCCAATACAGGGCAGTGGTAGAATCAATACCACCGGAAAACAGGACCACAGCTCTTTCATTGTTCTTATTCATCCCCCTATTTTACTATTTTTACCCCATTTTAACAACCAGGGAATGTTTGCATGTCTTTCAACTTACTCCATATTACCGGCAGCGATGCATTTGGGATACGATTCAGTAAGAAATTGTTCCCACTGGCTAAATGCAGGGTAACTGTATCTCACCCAGACACCATCCAGGAGTCCGACCCATATACCCAGTAAATCATCGGCCCCATCTCCATCGATGTCACCAGTAGCTATGTCTGTGGCTTGATAATGAATTTCCGTGCCATACATTTCCCATTCCCCGGAAGCGGAATCCCGGCAGTGAACACCAAATTCCCTACTTTCAAGATAGTCGTCCCATCCGTCACGATTCATATCGCCGGAGGCAATGTCGAGGGGCTGTTCAGTGGATAACCAATACCAGGAGCCAACGCTGCTGTATTTTACCCAGGCGCCGTTACTCCATACGCCAATCAAATCGTCGGCGCCATCCCCGTCCATGTCACCAGTGGTAACCAATCGAGCGGAAATTCCGTACAATTTTACCCAATAGCCCGTTCGAGAATTCCGGTAATATACACCCGATCCCCAACTGCCCAGTAGATCATCAGTTCCATCACCATTCATATCGCCTGACGCAATAGAAATGGGTAAACTGGTTGTTAACCGGTGCCAGCGTCCACTAGAACTATACTTCACCCAGACACCGTTACTCCATACGCCAATCAAATCATCAGTCCCGTCATCGTCCAAATCACCAACGGTAATTTGGCTGGCCTCGATTGAGTACAGTTGAACCCATTCCCCGGTCTCGGAAACCCGGTACCATACGCCTAAATCGGTTAAGACACTGACCAGGTCGTCCCTGCCCTTCTCCTGGCTTTGCACAGGAGCAGCGTTTAAGATTAAAAAAAATACTACTAAAGCGAAAATAAATCGTTTCATTTTAACCTCCACTGATTCATGAAAGTCAACACGATTATAATATGAAAAAAGGACAAAGTCAAATCAAAAAAGGGGTTAGTCAAGAAGAGTTTTTAATGCTTGGTAAAGCTTTTTCTCCTTTTGATACAACTTATCTGCAAGCTGTGCAAGAATTCGGTATTGTTCCCTTCGTTTTGATTTGTCCCGGATAGTGCCAATCTTTTCTCCAACCTGTTTAAATCCCTTTGCCAGGTTGTGCCATGCTTCAATTGCAGCATTTGCTGCAGTTACTGCTTCAGAAGTATCAATACCCTTTGCTTTTCTCCCGGCTTCTTTTAAAAAATCCCGGTACAGTATCCGAAACGCCGCACCACCAGTGCCATTGGTTTCAATACATCCATAAAAAAAATTAAAAACCATGGGGAGCAAAAATGGATTTTGGATGTTTTTTTCAATATTCATGATTTCATTACCCAGGTTTTTCAAACCCGAAAGTCCGACATCACCTTTAAAACCTGGAATAGGAGGTGGCTCCACCTGCTCCATATTATGAACCACCTCGTTAATGGCATTGAGGATCAACGTTTTCCAGTCAAGTCTATAATCAACAGGTCTTTTTTCAATCCAGTAATATTCACCGTGCGGTGGGAATATTTTGGTTTTGGAAAATCTTGCTTTTTCGAGGTCTTCCAGATTTATCTCTTGCAAGCCTTCCATTCCTATATCGCTGACATAGGCCACTTCTTTCCGGGTATCGACGCCAAACAGGGTAATCATATGCCATCCGAAAGACATATATGGGGGGCCGTACTGTCCTGCAAAAAGGTAAGGCAAATATCGCATATCCACTAGCAGTATTACCGGGATTCCTTTTTTCAAAATTTTTACAATGCTTTCCCAGGGGTGAGAAGGATCTTTGGGATATTCCAGGTGCCATTGAAGCCCGGCCCCCTTAAAAAAGACTTCCCGCAGCCGGCCTGTTCGTCCACCCAGGAAAGGGAAATTACCGGCGTTTCCCTGCTGATACATAAAGGAAGGTGCCCCCCCGCCGCCGGCCACTATTGCTTCGTTCATCTCATAACCCAGGTAATGAAGTGCATTGAGGATAGCCGAGCTCTCACAGTGGTTTCCTTTAACCACCGTGATATTGGGAAGCATAACCGATGCCAACACCTCTTGATCTCCAGCCCGAGCCGGGCTGCCTTTCAGGAAAATAACTGTCAAACAAACGATTACTATTATTAAAAGTTTCATTATTTACCTCCTGACGCGATTATAAACCCTCCCCCATAGGGTAGAGTCAAGAGGAAAAGAGAAAAAAATTACAAATCACAAATAAAAAAGGTGCCCTTCGGGCAGTTTCTCCGGCACTTGATTCCCAAATGAGTCTCATTTGTTTCTGTCTTGCCCGGTTTGTAGGATAGATGAAAAAATCCAAATTTCAAAGTTCCGTCCCTGATTCCCTCGATACAACAGCATTTTACCCCCTTGCAAATCCATTTGTTAC
>WVZO01000435.1 GCA_011772425.1 Candidatus Aminicenantota bacterium | reverse complement strand
GAAATTGTTTGCTAAAATGATAAATAAATAAGTAAATCATAAAAATACGGAGGAAATATGAAGAGAGAAATGGCAATGCAGCACTGAGAAGTGATAAAACTGCGGTTACTACGTTTAGAAAAATAAGATAATTTATCTATAAGATGGAGGAACAAAAATGCTGGTAAGAAGTGGATGTATTCTATTATTCTTTTTTATGTTGAATGTAAATATAAATATTGGATTTTGTTTTAAGACGGCCTCCCCGGATATGGTTTTGGTCAAAGGCGGTACATTCCGGATGGGCAGCACTGGGGGTGGGGGGCTTGCTGAGGAAACCCCTGTTCATAGGGTGACATTGGGTGGTTTTCATATGGGAAAATATGAGGTTACCCAGAAAGAGTGGCAGCGTGTGATGGGCAATAACCCGTCTTTTTTCAAAGGAGACAATCGACCGGTTTCGGATATAGACTGGTACGATGCGGTCAAGTATTGCAATAAGCGAAGTAAAATGGAAGGATTAACCCCCTGTTACACGGGAAGCGGAGATGAAATTATTTGTAATTTCGCTGCTGACGGTTACCGGCTGCCCACTGAGGCGGAGTGGGAATATGCTGCCGTGGGAGGGCGGAAGTCCCGAAATTATTTGTACAGCGGTAGTAACAATGTGGATGAAGTGGCCTGGTATGAAAGGAATTCGGGATTTAAACCGCACCCGGTGGGGCTGTTGAAACCCAATGAACTGGGGATTTACGATATGAGCGGTAATGTCTGGGAGTGGTGCTGGGAGTGGTATGATGCCGGGTATTATAGTAAGGGTCCTTCGGAAAATCCCCGGGGACCGGCGTCCCCTGTGGATGTTAAGGAGCGTTCATACCGTGGGGGGGGCTGCTGCGGCCGCAAAATTTTTCTCAGGAGTGCCGCCCGCTTCAGTCAGTCGGCTTCCTTCAAACGATTTGATATGGGATTTCGCATGGTAAAGAAAGCCTCCGCTAAATTACCCGGAGATATGGTCCTGGTGGAAGGTGGACCCTTTAAAATGGGAAGCGAGGATGGGGGCGATAGGGGACCGGTACGTCCTGTAACAGTAAGGGCGTTTTATATTGGGAAATACGAGGTCACCCAGGAAGAATGGTACAATAGTATGGGATACAATCCCTCTTTTATCCAGGGGGCGCTTTGCCCGGTGGATAGGGTCAGATGGTGGGATGTGCTGGAATATTGCAATAAACTCAGCCGGGAACAGGGTCTGACCCCCTGCTATACGATCGACGGTGAAACCGTGACGTGTAATTTTGCAGCCGATGGTTTTCGTTTGCCCACGGAGGCCGAGTGGGAATTTGCTTGTCGTGGGGGAGCCGAATCCAAAGACTTTAAATACAGCGGAAGCAATAAAGCCGAAGAAGTTGGATGGTATGTAAAGAATACCGGATTCCTGCCCCAACCGGTGGGTCAGTTGAAGCCCAATGAACTGGGCATTTACGATATGAGCGGCAATGTCATGGAGTGGTGCTGGGATTGGTATGACCGGGATTATTATCGAAATAGGCCGGCGAAGGACCCCGAAGGGCCGTCAACCGGTATACGGCGTGTTGCGCGCGGCGGCGGCATTTTCCGCCCGGCGTCCCTTATGGAATGTTCTTTTCGCAATTGTGAAAAGCCGCATTGCAGCGGTGCGGGTTTCGGTTTCCGCCTGGCCAGGACCGTTAAAGACGATTTATAGAATATCACCATAAGAGAAATGAAATAACCAACCCAACTTATCAAAATTTACCTATGCCAAAAAATTAGGAGGATAATACCATGAGAATGAATGAAGAACCCCTGGAAACCGGGGAAAATGTAGAAGATTTAGATCTAAATGGAGTTGCTATTATCGGGATGGCGGGTCGATTTCCCGGGGCTGACAATATTTATGAATTCTGGGAGAACCTGGTAAATAGAGTTGAGAGTATTCGCTTTTACAATGATGAGGAGCTTATAGAAGCAGGTGTCGATCCGAGGGCTCTCAAACACCCGAACTATGTGAAAGCCAAAGGAGAAGTTGGCAATGTCGATATGTTCGATGCCTCTTTTTTTGGAATCAATCCCAGGGAAGCGGAAGTCACGGACCCCCAGCACCGGATGCTGCTGGAGTGTGCCTGGGAAGCCATGGAACATGCCGGGTATGATTCCAGTAAGTATGACGGACCCATCGGGGTATACGCCGGAAAAAGTATGGATTATTATTTGCTGTTGAACGTTTACCCTTACATTAAGAAAGAGATATCCGCAGGCTCGCTGCAAGCAGCTATAGGAAATGACAAAGACAGTTTGACCACCCTGATATCGTATCGCTTAAACCTGACGGGTCCGGGTATTACCATCCAGACGTCTTCTTCCACGTCGTTGGTGGCGATTTGTGTGGCTTGCCAGAGTTTATTGACTTATCAATGTGATATGGCACTGGCAGGAGGGATAACCGCGGGCCCGCCCATCAAGTCCGGGTATTTGTACCAGGAAGGTGGTATCTGGGCGCCGGACGGTCACTGCCGGGCTTTTGATGCCCAGGCCAAAGGCTTTGTACCGGGAAGCGGTATGGGATTGGTGGCACTCAAACGCCTGGAAGATGCCGTCTGGGATGGTGATACTATCTGGGCAGTGATCAAGGGATTTGCCGTTAACAATGACGGGTCCAATAAAGTGAGTTACAGTGCCCCCAGTGTGGATGCGCAGGCAGAGGTGGTGGCCCAGGCCCAGGCAGTGGCAGGAGTGGACCCGGAAACCATTCAATACATCGAAACTCATGGAACCGGTACTAACCTGGGAGACCCCATTGAAATGACCGCCCTTAACCAGGCATTCCGTGCCCGAACCGATAAGAAACATTTCTGTGCCATCGGTTCGGTCAAATCCAATATCGGCCACCTGGATAATGCCGCGGGTGCAGCCGGTTTGATCAAGGTGGCCTTATCCTTGAAACACCGGAAGATTCCCGCTTCTTTGCATTTTGACAAACCCAATCCTAAAATTGATTTTGAAAACAGCCCGTTTTTTGTGAACACAGAACTCAAGGAATGGATAACTGATGGTACTCCCCGCCGTGCCGGTGTCACGTCGTTGGGAATGGGAGGAACCAATGCCCATGTGATACTGGAAGAAGCACCGGAACCGGAACCTTCGGGGGAATCAAGGGAATGGCAGTTGCTCATGTTGTCGGCCAAAACTTCAACTGCCCTTGAGGAGATGACCGGAAACCTCCGGGATTATTTAAAAGAAAATCTCGTTAATCCTGGAAATCCTGGTTTACGTTTGGCGGATGCGGCCTATACCTTGCAGGTGGGCCGGAGGGATTTTAACCAGCGCCGGCTAGTGTTGTGCCAGGACTTTGCAGACGCCCAATATGCGTTGGAGAACCTAACACCCGGGCTGTTATTCGGTTCGGAGTGTGAGTTCGTTAACAGGCCGGTGGTTTTTATGTTTTCCGGTCAGGGGGCCCAGTATGTGAATATGGGGAAAGGACTTTATGAAAGCGAACCGGTATTTAAAGAAAACATCGATAAATGTGCGGAGATCCTGGAACCCCTGGTAGGTGTTGACTTACAGCAGGTGATTTACCCGGAAAAGGAAGAGGATATTGAAACCAATGCAGAGCAGCTCAGGCAGACCCGGATAACGCAGCCGGTGTTGTTTATGATTGAATATTCAGCAGCCCGGATGTGGATGGATTGGGGTATTCGACCGGTAGGGATGATCGGTCACAGTATCGGTGAATTGACCGCCGCCTGTATTGCCGGGTGTATGACCCTTGAGGATGCCCTGCAAGTGGTGGCCGCAAGAGGTCGTTTGATGCAGGGTATGGAAGGGGGAGCCATGTTGTCCGTGGGAATCGCCGAGTCTGATATCCTGGATATGCTGAAAAGCAATAAAGATGTTTCTCTATCAGCCGTCAACAGCCCAAAGCACTGCGTGGTTTCCGGCAGAACTGAAGCTGTGGAGCAACTGGAAAAGGAACTTTTCCAGCGCAACCTGTTTTGCCGGCGTCTCCACACGTCTCATGCCTTTCATTCACCCATGATGGAACCCATCATGGCTGAATTTGAAGCTGTTGTTGGTCAAATCCAGTTGAATAAACCGGAAATACCCTTTATTTCAGGAGTGACCGGTACATGGATCCGGGAAAATGAAGTTCGAGACCCGCGGTATTGGGCGGAGCAATTGCGAAAACCTGTCCGTTTTTCAGATGGTATTAAGGAAATATTGAAAGACCCCGCCCGCATCCTGTTGGAAGTGGGACCCGGCAACAATCTGTGCGTATTGGCAAAGCAGCATAAAGAAAACGGGAATGACTATGGGGAGATGGTTTTTTCTTCCATTCGCCACATCAAGCAGAGTGATTCCGATGAGGCATTAATACTTAAAACATTAGGAAACCTCTGGCTTTCAGGGGTAATCATTGATTGGCAGAATTATTATAAAAGTGAAAAACGGCATCGCATTCCTTTGCCCACTTATCCTTTTGAAAGAAAAAGGTATTGGTTGGAAGGCGTAAAAGAAACAGCACCCCAAATTGAAAGGGGCCTGGAAAGGGAGCCGGAAACAGAAGTGGAAAAGGAAGAGGAAAAGGTAGAGGTAGAAGCAAAGCCAAAATCCCGGGAAGCGGCTGCCAAAACCTTTCAACCGCGGCCGGCACTGCCCACTGAATATGAAGCTCCCACCAACGAGATCGAAGCCAGTATCGTGGAAATATGGGAGGATATATTGGGGATCAAGCCCATCGGTATCAACGATAACTTTTTCGATCTCGGCGGGCATTCGCTGTTGGCTACCTTGTTTCTATCCCGCTTGCAGGAGAAGTACAATGTCAGACTTGAATTGCGGATCATTTTTGAAAGTCCTACCATTGCCACCATTGCCCGGTTGGTCCGGGAGGAAGAAAATAAAGCAGGGGACCTCAAAGAGATAGAGAGCTTGTTGGATGAAATTGAGGGGCTTTCCCAGGATGAGGTTCGGTCTGCCCTGGCCAATGAAGGGGAAAGGGATAGGGAAATTTAGAAATGAAATATACGGCTTATGATGCTTCTTCGGCGCAGAAGCGATTGTATCTCATCAACCAATTGCAGGGGGACAGTATTCTTTACAATATGCCTTTCTCCTGGATCGGTAAAGGCAACCTGGACCCTCATCGATTGGAAATTGCCGTAAAAAAAGTGATTCAACGTCATGAGACCCTGCGTACTTGCTTTGCTGCAAAGGACGGAGAAGTGTTTCAGAACGTCTATGGTTCCCTGGAGTTCCGGTTGGAATATAGTGAAATTGAAGAAAATTCCCCAAAAGATATCGATTCCGTTTTTGATGATTTTGTAAAACCTTTTGACCTGGATATTGTTCCCTTGTGGCGCATCCGCTTGATACGGTGGGAACCCGGTGAACAATTGCTGCTTTTTGATATCCATCACATTATTTGTGATGGAATCTCCATTGGGATATTGATGCATGATTTAATGACATATTACCGCGGAGGAGAACTCCCGGAAATGGCATATCAGTACGTTGATTTTACCACCTGGCAGAATGAGCAGTGGAAGAGCGAAGGGATCAAGCGCCAGGAACAATATTGGTTAAATGTATTTGCAGGGAACATACCAGTGCTGGATTTTCCCACCGATTACCCCCGGTCAATGGAAGCCGATATTGCCGGAACCGGTATCAAATATGAGATTGGTGATGAACTTACCTTAAAAATGAATCAATTGGCCTCTCAAAATAATACCACGTTGTATGTGGTGGTCCTGGCCGCCTATTATGTTTTATTATCGACGTACACGAACCAGGAGGATATCGTGGTGGGAAGTGTTGCCTCCGGCAGGACCCGCCTGGAATTCGAAAATATTATCGGTATGTTTGTCAATACCCTGGCATTACGAAACAGGGTGGACCTCAATAAAACCTTTAAAGAGTTTTTACCGGAGGTAACCTGGAATACCTTTATTGCTTTTGATAACCAGGATTATCCATTTGAAATGCTGGTGGAGAAAGTGGCCCCGCAGCGGCACCTGAACCGTAACCCTTTATTTGATACCATCCTGACCTTGCAAAATTTTTCCCGGCATATGGAGATTTCTGACCCTAATGAGGGTCCTGGGGGGTTGTTATTAACCCCTTATTATTATAAAGCCAGGGCAGCGAAATTTGATTTGACCCTGGATGTGAGCGAGGAGGACCGTCACATTGTCATTCTCCTGGAATATCGCACCTCCCTGTTTCACAACGATACGATGCGGCGATTTATAGAGCATTTTATCAACATTATTCGTGAGGTAGTAACTGATTGCCATTTAAGGCTTTCTGAAATCCGGGTGATATCCGAAGCGGAAAGAGAGTATTTAATTTATGAATTAAATGATACGGCAGCCGGGTACCCTACGGATAAGACCATTCACCGGTTATTCGAGGAGCAAGCAGCCAGAACGCCTGAAAAGGTAGCCGTAGTTGGCAATTGGCAGGGGGTGGCACTGGTACACCCAGCCGATAAGGGGGCAGTTGGCAAAAGAGAGAGAGCCGGGGAAACAGTACAAATAACATACCGGGAATTAAATAGAAAGTCCGATCAATTGGCTTATTTATTGAGAGAGAAAGGTGTGCGGCCCGAAACCATAGTTGGTATTATGGTGGATCGTTCCATTGGGATGATTATTGGGATATTAGGAATATTAAAAGCCGGTGGTGCCTATTTGCCCATCGACCCGGAATATCCCCGGGAACGCATCGATTTCATGTTGAAGGACAGCAATGCCAGGGTTTTGGTGAGTGAGTTGAGTGAGGTGAGTAAGGTAAGTGAGGGAACTGATATTGTTAAGCCGAGTGAATTGAGAGAAGAACACCCCACTCACCCTACTCACCTATGCTACATTATCTACACTTCCGGCACCACCGGTAAACCCAAAGGTGTTATGATCGAACATCGAAACGTGGTCCCGCTGCTGTTCAATGACAAGAATTTATTTGATTTTAGCGATGGGGATGTATGGACTATGTTTCATTCCTATTGTTTTGATTTCTCTGTATGGGAGATGTACGGGGCTTTGCTCTATGGTGGAAAATTGATCATTATACCTTGGATGGCGGCCAGGGACCCGGAGGATTTTTTTGAAATTCTACGCAGTGAAGCCGTTACCGTCTTAAATCAAACTCCTTCTTCCTTTTATCATTTAACTGATGTTGTATTAAGAGACCCGGGAGAATCGTTGGCAGTGAGATATGTGATATTTGGGGGTGAATCCTTAAAACCGGCAAAATTGAAGCATTGGAAAACCCGGTATCCTAAAACCCGGTTTATTAATATGTACGGTATTACAGAGACCACCGTACATGTAACGTACAAAGAAATAACCGGTGAAGAGATCGACGGGAATATAAGCAATATCGGCAGGCCCATTCCCACATTGAGTACGTATGTATTGAACCGGTATATGAAGCTGGTACCGGTGGGTGTTTCCGGCGAAGTATGCGTGGGGGGCGAAGGTGTAGGCAGGGGTTACCTGAACAGGCCGGCGTTAACAGCAGGGAAATTTGTAGAAAATCCCTATAAACCTGGTGAAAGGCTTTATCGATCCGGTGACGTGGTGCGAATGAGGGGAAATGGTGATATGGAATACATGGGAAGAATGGATCACCAGGTAAAATTGAGAGGATTCCGGGTCGAATTGGGAGAGATTGAAAGTCAACTAAAGAATCATCCGCTGGTTAAGAAGGCCCTGGTTATACTTATGAAGGATGACGCAGGAGACAACCGGTTGTGCGCCTATGCGGTCTGCGATAAAGCGCCTGATATTAAGGAATTAAGAGAGTTTTTGTCTGGCAGGCTTCCCGGGTATATGATCCCCTCTCATTTTGTTGCTTTAGATAAGCTGCCTCTAACATCTAATGGAAAAATAGACCGCAAAGCATTACCAAAGCCGGAAGCCAGGACCGAAAGCGAATATATCGCACCTCGAAATGAAATCGAGAAGAAACTGGTGGAAATATGGAGAGAGGTGTTGGGATTGGGTGATGATACATCCATTGGCATTGAAGATAATTTTTTTGACCTGGGGGGGCATTCATTAAAAGCAACTATCCTGGCTGCGAAGATCCACAGAGAATTGGATATTGAAATTCCGTTGACAGAGATTTTTAAAAGTCCCACCATCCG
>WVZO01000484.1 GCA_011772425.1 Candidatus Aminicenantota bacterium | reverse complement strand
CCTGGTTGGTGGTCAATTAAAAATTCATGCTCCCAAAGGAAAACTGACGCCTGAATTGTTGGCGCAATTAAAAGAGCATAAGGAAGCCATCATTCAATTTTTACGCAAAGCACAGCGGGGTGATGAATATGAAGCCATAAAACCGGTAGAGCGGAAGGAGTATTATGCATTATCTTCGGCCCAGAAACGTTTATATTTTATTCAGCAAATGGTACCGGAAACCACGGCTTACAACATACCTATGAGCATCTCCCTTGATACCGACAGTGATAGTGAAAAACTCGAATCAATATTGGTTCAGTTGGTTGCCCGTCATGAAAGTTTACGAACAAGCTTTCACATGGTGGATGAAGAACCGGTACAGAGGATACATGATAAGGTTGAGGTTAGGGTTAAGGAAGAAGCTCTTTCACCTGGAACTTTGTATGAGCGTTTTGTTCAGCCTTTTGATTTGTCTCAAGCACCGCTGCTGCGGGTAGGATTAGTAAAAACAGGAGAGGGGGAATTCGCCTTTCTTATTGATATGCATCATATTATCACGGACGGCACCTCCCAGGAAATACTGAATCGCGAATTGATGGAGCTGTACACCGGTGAGGAACCGGAACCGCTGCGTCTCCAGTATAAAGATTATTCGGAGTGGCAAAATAGTGAAACACGGAAGGCAGCAGTAAGAGGGCAAGAAGAGTACTGGTTGCAGACCTTCGCGGAAGAAATACC
Organism: Candidatus Aminicenantota bacterium; assembly: GCA_011772425.1. Lineage (GTDB taxonomy): Bacteria > Acidobacteriota > Aminicenantia > UBA2199 > UBA2199 > JAKAGC01. The sequence goes on along the minus strand of WVZO01000484.1, from coordinate 16,417 downwards.
GCTGCTTGCTTTGCCCACCGATTATCCCAGGCCGCCGACGCGGGATTTTTCCGGCAGTCATGTGGAGTTTCACCTGGAAAAAAGCCGGGTAAGCCGCTTAAAATCCACGGCGGAAGATTTCGGCGCGACACTTTATATGGTACTTCTTGCCATTTTTAATGTATTCCTTGCCAAACTAAGCGGCCAGGAAGACATTGTCATTGCGACCCCGGCTGCCGCCAGGAGGCACGCTCATCTTAAAAACATTATCGGTATGTTTGTCAATACCCTGCCCATCAGGAATTACCCGGCAGCAGAAAAACCCTTTACAGGTTTTTTAGAAGAAGTCAAACAAAACACCATTGAAGCCTATGAAAACCAGGAATACCCGTTTGAGGACCTGGTGGAGAAACTGGGATTAAAGAGGGATGCCAGTAGAAATCCCGTATTTGATGTAATGTTTAATTTCCCAAACCAAACCGAATATAAAGGGGAGATTCCCGAAGTGGACACAGAGGACCGGCACCGGCCACCCTATGTGCACAAGCCCGGTACCTCAAAATTTGATCTTCAACTCACCGCCGCGGCCATGGGGGATGATTTTATTTTTGACATTGAATATTCCACGAGCCTGTTTAAACCTGAAACCATTGAACGATTTATCGGTTATTTTAAAAATACGGTATCTTCGCTGGTGGAGAATCCTGGGATATCCACAGCGGATATAGAGATATTATCCCCGGAAGAGAAGGAGTTAATATTATATGATTTTAACGATACGGCGGTAGAATACCCGGCAGATAAAATGATTCACCAATTATTTGAAGAGCAGGCAGAGAAGAGCGGTGACGGCGTTGCCGTCGTCTGCCTAGAGCAGGGGGTGGCACCCCCAACCATAAAAGGTGTAGGGGCACAGGGCGCTGTGCCCTTAAATGGTAACGTTCATTTAACCTATAAAGAGTTAAATGAAAAATCCAATCAATTGGCCCGCCTGCTGCGAAAGAAAGGGGTGCAAGCCAACACCATTGCAGCCCTCATGGTGGAGCGTTCGCTGGAGATGATTGTTGGACTGTATGCCATATTAAAAGCAGGAGCCGCCTATTTACCGGTTGAACCAGATTACCCGGAGGAGCGCATCCGCTACATGTTGGAGGACAGTGGAACCCGATTTCTATTAACCCGGGAAAAATTTATCCGCGATATTAGCTTTGATATTGATGCGGAGATACTAAATCTGGAGGATGAATCCCTGTATCAAGAAGAAACCGGGAATCTTGAGAGAATAAGTACGCCTGAAGACCTGTTTTATATGATTTATACCTCCGGTTCCACCGGGAAACCCAAAGGCGTGAGGGTTAAAATCCAGGGATTTGTTAATTTAATCTACTGGTATGTGACGGAATTTGAAATGAATTCCCGCGATTGTGTACTGTTGATTGCGCCCATCAGTTTTGACCTGGCCCAGAAGAATTTATACGCATCCTTAATCACAGGGGGGACTCTTTGTTTACCTTCCCCCGGGCTCCCGGATTACCATGAACTATCCGGCACCATTGCCAGGGACCAGGTAACAATCATCAATTCTGCTCCTTCTGTGTTTTATCCCTTGATTGAATTCAATGCTGGCGATCATTTTATCAAGTTAAAATCCTTGCGTTACCTGTTCTTAGGGGGCGAACCCATCCAGGGGGAGAAGCTGGCGGAGTGGTTAAATAGCGAGACCTGCCAATGTGAATTGGTAAACACGTATGGACCGACGGAATGTACGGATATTGCTTCTTCGTTTCGGGTAAATAAGAAGGACATTGGGAAGCAAAAGAATATCCCCATTGGCCGGCCGATTTATAATGTGAGTTTATTTGTATTGGACAATCACCGGCGGGTTTTGCCTGTTGGAGTGACAGGTGAGCTTTGCATTGGCGGCATTGGTTTGTCAAGGGGATATCATAAAAACCCGGAGTTGACAGCGGCAAAATTCGTTCACACCCCTCATTTACCTTTAAAAGAAGTTTACCGGACCGGTGACCTGGTTCGCTGGCTCCCGGATGGAAATATCCGGTTTTTAGGCAGAATTGATCACCAGGTCAAAGTAAGAGGATTCCGAATCGAATTGCAAGAAATCGAAAACCAGCTTGTAAAGCATGAGCGGATCAAAGAAGCCGTGGTTATATTTGGCAGGAAGGATAAGGATACTCGTGGCAGTTATCTGTGTGCGTATATTATTCCGGATGCCCACGCTTTTGCTGAGCATTCATTGACATCCGGGGAATTGAGAGATTATTTATCCCGGCACTTGCCTTCTTATATGATTCCTTCTTATTTTGTTCAATTGGAGGTGCTCCCGCTGACCCCCAGTGGTAAAGTGAACAAGACCGCCCTACCTGCGCCTCAGTTTGATGCCGCCGCGGAATGTGAATACACTCCACCCAAAGATAAAGTGGAAGAAAAATTGGTTGAAATATGGCAGGACGTATTGGGGCTTGAAGGTACTCCCATAAGCACCCGGGCTGATTTTTTTGCACTGGGCGGGCATTCCCTCAACGCCGTCCGGGTGGTTAATGCCATTCATAAAGTAATGAAGGTCAAAATATCCATTCAAATTATTTTCCAGTCATCCACTATCCTGCAATTGGCTACTGTTATCCGGGAGAATGAGATTACACCTTATATTGAAATTACAAAGCTTCCTTCGCAGGACTATTATGAACTCTCTTATGCCCAGAAACGGTTGTGGATTTTACACAAGAGAAACCCTGGCAGCCAGGCTTTTAATATGCCTGAAGGCGAAACACTCCAGGAGAAAGTAGACGAAAAAGTTGTCCGGGAGGTATTAGAGAAATTGATTGCCAGGCATGAAAGCCTCAGGACCTGTTTTGCCGAGGTAGACGGGAAGGTGATGCAGAAGATTGTACCTGCGGAAAATGTAAACGTAAAACCGGAAGCTATCGATGTGTCGCATTTACCGGCGGAACAGCAGCGGCAGCGGAGATATCAACTGTTGACTGAGGAGAGTTTTATACCCTTTGATATTGAAAAGCCCCCGCTGCTGCGGGTAAAACTGGTTAAGTGCAGGGAAGATGAATATGACCTGGTATTTAACTTACACCACCTGGTATCCGATGGGTGGTCCATGGAAGTATTGAAGTATGAGTTTTCTCTGCTCTATAATTCCCTTCGGCAGGAGGATAAATATAACGATGACATCCCTGAACTTGAGCCGGTTAAGATTCAGTATAAGGATTATGCCCACTGGCACAATCGGTTGCTGGCGGACCCGGAGAGAATGAGCGCTCCCTTGGAGTTCTGGGGAAAGCACCTGGAAGGGACTATCCCCCTGTTAAATTTGCCTTATGATTTTCCTCGAAATGAATTAACCAGCAAAAAAAGTTCGGGTTACCGGGTGGTGGTGGATAACGAAACAACAAGAGCATTAAGAACCCTGGGCAGACAATACAATGCCACTCTTTACATGGTTTTGATAGCGGGCATTAATATATTGTTATCTCAGTTGAGAGGACAGGAGGATATCCTCATCGGCATGCCGGGCGCAGCCCGCCAGCATGAGGATTTGAAAAACACCATCGGGCTATTTGCCAATACCCTGATGCTGCGAACCCGGATAGATAAAGAAGAAACCTTCACGGACTTCTTAAAACGCATTCAAACCAATGCCCTGAAAATGCTTGAATACCAGAGTTATCCACTAGAACTGATCTGTGAGCAATTGAAAATCAAATACCCTCAACTTTCTTTCTTTTTTAATATGGTCAATACCATTAATCCCAACCTCCCGGTGTTGACTAACACAGAAGCTTATCACATCGAGACCGTCCAGGATGCGAAATTTGATATTGCCCTTTATCTGACTGAATATAATAATGGCATAAACCTTGTGTGCTGTTATTATTCTCAATTATTTATGCCGGAAACCATTGAAAAGATGATGCAGATGTACATGCAAGTGCTTCAAAGCGTCGCGGAGGTGCCGGACAAACAACTTAAAGAATATAAGGGGCCAACAAAAAAACGAAAATTAAAGAGGAACAAATAAATGATAATCAAAATCTTTGAAGAACAGGCTGAAAAATTCCGGGATAAGATTGCCCTTAAAATGGAAACAGGGTCTTTAACCTATGGGGAATTGAACCGGTGGGGCAACCGTGCAGCCGCTAAGATCAAAAGCAGCGGCTTTTCAGGGAGTGGTGGAAAACAGTCGGTTGCCGCCCTTTTATTTGAACACGGCTGCGATATGATTGTCGGTTTAATCGGTGCTTTAAAAGCTAATATGATCTATGTTCCCCTGGACAGGACCCACCCGGAGAGCCGGTTGGCTTATATGTTGGAGGATGCCGGGGTTTGCCTGATATTAACCAACAGGGAAAATCTCCCCATGGCAGAGCGATTAAAGGAAAAGGTAAGTCAGAAAATAGACATTATGGATATCCACGATGTAGAATGGGGTCATTGGGGTGAGAATGTGAAAAGAGAAGTTTTTACCTGCGAGCCTGCTTATATTCTTTACACCTCCGGTTCCACCGGGAAACCCAAAGGCGTTATTCAAAATCATGAAAATGTTTTATACTATACCCGTAATTGGACGGAAAGATTCTCTATCACTGCCTGTGATCGGATGACCTTGCTGACAGCCTTTGTCCATGACGGTGCGGTGCAGGATACCTGGGGAGCGCTGCACAACGGGGCTACTCTCTATCCCTATGACGTTAGAAATATATTGGAAGGAACCCGGCTGCCGGAGTTTATCGTCAAGGAAGGGATTACCATCTGGCATTCGGTACCTACCCTGTTCCGTTATTTTGTAGAACGACTTGAAACAGGAAACAGCGAATTCATTCGATTTCAATTTCCCCATCTCCGGTTTATCTTGCTGGGAGGTGAACCCATACGCAAGCGGGATATTGATATATTGAAGCAATATTTTCCCGGTTCCAGGCTGGCCAATGTTTACGGTCAAACCGAGTCCTCTGTGAGTTCAATCGTCATCTATACGGCAGGGGATTCCTTTGGTGTGCCGGTGTTGGGAGAGCCCCTGGATAAAACCGGGATTTTCCTGGTAAACGAGGAAGATGAAATCGTAGAAGATATCGGGGTAGGTGAGATCGTTGTTGCCTGTGACCACCTTGCCCTTGGGTATTGGAAAGACCCTGAAAAGACCGAGGAAAAGTTCACCCATGACCTGGAAATGGGAAGACTCTACTGGACCGGTGACCTGGGGGGCTTGAAAGCCAATGGTGACATTGAACTCATGGGCCGCAAAGATTTTCAAATCAAAATCCGGGGATTTCGTGTGGAAGTAGGGGAAATCGAAACCGTGCTTTTGCAGCATGAGGCTGTTAAAGAGGCTGTTGTGGTGCTCAAAGAAGATGAAAAAAAGGAGCAATACCTTTGCTGCTATTTCGAAACCCATGAGCCGTTGGAAACGTTAGATACAGAGGAATTAAGGGAGTACTTGCTGCACCGCGTACCCGATTATATGATCCCCAGGATTTTTGTACAAATGGAAAAACTACCCTTAACCGTCAGTGGAAAAGTCAACAGGAATGCGCTGCCGGAGCCTGAAATCGAAGTTATTGAACCGGTGGTTACCCCACCTGCCAATGAATGGGAACGGCGGTTGGCAAAGATATGGCAGGAAGAATTGGGAACCCCGCTGGAGCGTATCGGTAGAGAAGCCCATTTCTTTGAATTGGGCGGTCATTCACTACGGGCCATTAACCTTATTGCAAAAGTTCACCAACGGTTTCATGCTAAACTGGAACTGGAAGACATCTTTGCTTTCCCTTTATTGAAGGAATTATCCCACCTTATTGAATCAAAGGGAGAGGACGTCTTCTATCCCATACCCCCTGCGGAAGAAAAAGAGTATTACCCGTTATCTTCGGCCCAGGAACGCCTGTATATTTTGCAGGAGTTGGAACCTGAAAATATCGCTTATAATATTTCCGATATTATAGAATGGCCGGGTCAATTGGACAGAGAGCGGATTGAACAGACATTTCGACAAATAATAAAACGTCACGGGAGTATGCGAACGTCCTTTTTAATGGTTAACGATGAGCCGGTGCAACGAATACACGGAGAAGAGCATGTGGATTTTGAAGTCGAATATTATGATTTCATAGGAGTTCGGGTTAATGTTAAGGCTAAAGTAAAGGAGATTATGAGGCATTTTGTGCGTCCTTTTGATTTATCTCAGTCTCCACTGTTTCGAATAGGAATCATCAGCCTGAGAGAAAGCAGGCACCTGATGATGTCGGAGATTCATCATATTATCATGGATGGAGTATCCCAGCAGTTATTTGTGCAGGAGTTTCAGCGTCTTTACCTGGGAGAAGAATTGCCGCCGCTGAAATTGCAATACAACGATTACTCACAATGGCAAAACAGCCGGCAGAAGAGAGAAGAAATAAAGCGGCAAGAGGAATACTGGTTAACTCAATTTGCCGGTGAAATTCCCGTATTGGATTTACCCGCGGATTATAAAAGACCCGCGGTGCAGCGTTTTGAAGGAAACAACGTTAGATTTGCCTTAACAGCGGAAGAGACCCTGAGTCTGAGAAATATAGGAAAAAGGCAGGATGCCACTCTTTTCATGGTAATGCTGGCTGTGATGGATGTTTTCGTTTTTAAATTGACCGGCCAGGAAGATATTGTTGTAGGGACGCCGACAGCTGGCCGCAGGCATGCAGACCTGGCAAATATTATCGGTATGTTGGTCAATACCCTGGCCTTAAGAAATTATCCTAATGGCCGCAAGACATTTCGAGGTTTTCTAAAGGAAGTACGGGAACGCACCATGGAAGCCTTTGAGACCCAGGACTATCAATTTGAAGACCTGGTGGAAAAGGTCTCTCCAACCAGGAATTTAAGCAGGAATCCTTTATTTGATGTGATGTTTGCGCTGCACAACCAGGCGGAATTACCGGAAAACAGCCCCCATCTAACCGATTACCAGGAATTGCAGGCAAGGGATTCTTATCGGTTCGAAGGGATGACATCCCTCTTTGATCTTACGGTTCACGCTATTGAAGCAGGGAAGGTACTAGGATTTTCATGGGAATACAGTACCGCACTATTCAAGAAAGAAAGCATCAGGAGATTCTTTGGTTATTTCCGGAATACCATTGCCAGGTTAATTGAGAACCCGGAGCAAACACTGGCGGAGATAGAGATTATCAGCGAAGAAGAGAAACGGCACATTTTGCGTGATTTTAATGATACCGGCGCAGCGTTCCCCGGTCCTGACACGCTTCATGAATTATTTGCAGAACAAGTGGAGAGGACGCCTGACGGCGTTGCTGTGATAGGCAAAGGGCATGGATGCATGGATGCATGGATGCATGGAAATATCTCCATTACTTTCGGAGAATTGAATGAAAAAGCCAATCAGTTGGGTCGTTTGTTGAGGAAAAAAGGAGTTGGGCCCGACAGTGTCGTAGGGCTGATGGTGGAGCGGTCATTGGAAATGGTGATTGGCATGTTTGCCATATTGAAAGCCGGGGGTGCCTATTTACCCATCGATATGAAAGTCCCTGAAAATCGAAAGAAAATCATAATCAGAGAAAGTACCATGAGCGTGCTGCTGGTTAATCAGCCGGTGGAAGACCTCACATTTTTAACCGGAGAGAATATTGAAATAATGGACTTGAGAGATGAAGGGTTATATTCTGAAGATGGCAGCCCCCTTGAAAATATAAATAAGACAGCGGACCTGGCTTATGTGATTTACACGTCGGGTTCTACCGGCATTCCCAAAGGTGTGATGTTGGAGCACGGGAACCTGGTCAACCTGATCCATTTTCATCATCGATACACGGGTATGGATTGTACACGGGTTACCCAGTTTGCTTCCATCGGTTTTGATGCATCTTTCCATGAAGTATTTTCCACACTCCTGGCCGGGGGAACCCTGTATATCCTGGATAAGGACGTAAGAACCAATATACCGGAGTTATGCCGTATTATTGAAGAAAATGAAATAAAGACCACCTTTTTGCCTATTTCTTTTTTGAAGATGATTTTTAGCGAAGAGAGCTATGCTGATCAGTTTCCTGGCAATGTCCGACATATTCAGACAGCCGGGGAACAGGTGGTGATTATCGACCGGTTTAGGACGTATTTAAAGGAAAATAATGTTTACCTGCATAACCATTACGGGCCTTCCGAAGCGCACGTGGTCACAGCGCTGACTATAGACCCTGAAGGAGAGATACCGGATTTGCCTTCAATAGGTAAACCTGTTAGCAATACGCAAATTTATATCGTGAACCCTTATCAACTTTCCCATTTACAGCCTGTGGGCGTGACCGGGGAATTGGTAATCGGCGGTGCCCAGGTGGGACGGGGTTATTTGAATAACCCTGAATTAACTGCGGAAAGATTTCTCCCTGTTTCCTATAAGTCCTATAGGTCCTATAGGACCTATATTTCTAAAAAAATCTACAAAACCGGTGACCTGGCTCGTTGGCTGCCGGAAGGGAATATCGAATTTTTGGGAAGGGCTGATTTCCAGGTGAAGATTCGGGGATTTCGGGTGGAGCTGGAAGAAATAGAAAGTTATCTAATGAAAATTGACAGCATTAAAGAAGTGGTGGTGTTGGACAGGGTAAGCGGAAGTGGTGAGCGGTATTTGTGTGCATATGTCGTAGCCCGAGAGGAAGTAAACGCATCCAAACTAAGGGATGTATTGGCTGTGGATTTACCCGATTACATGATCCCCTCTTATTTTGTTCAGTTAGAAAGAATCCCGGTAAAACCCAATGGAAAAGTGGACCGGGGGGCTCTTCCCGAACCGGAGATCGCACCTGCTAAAGATTATACTGCTCCTGCCAATGAAATCGAGGAACAATTGGTGCGATTATGGTCTGAGGTACTGGGAATTGAAGAGAGCAAAATTAGCACTGGCGCTAATTTCTTTGAGTTAGGTGGTCATTCGTTAAAAGCCACGATACTGGTATCCAAAATCCACAAAGTGTTGGCTGTCAATGTGCCTTTGGCAGAGATATTTAAAGCACCCTTCATCAAGGGGCTTGCCGGTTATATCAAGGGGGCCGCGGTGCAAAAATTCCGTCCCATCGAGCGAGTGAGAGAGCGGCCCTTTTACCCGGTTTCCTCAGCTCAAAAGCGGTTGTATATTTTGCAGCAGATGGAGCAAGATAATTTCAGTTACAATATGCCTATTGTGGTTACACTGAAGGGAATGGTTAAAAAGGAGAAAATAGAGTATACACTCCGACAGGTTATCCGGCGTCATGAGAGTTTCAGGACTTCGTTTGAGTTGATAAGGGGTGAACCGGTTCAGCGCATCCGTAAAGATGTGGAGTTTGATATAGAATATTACGATATTTCAGCGGTTGAGGTTAAGGTTGATGTTGGGGAAGAAGCTCTCTCATCTGACTCACCTGATACTATTATAGAGACCTTTATTCGTCCCTTTGATTTATCCCGGTCGCCGCTGCTGCGAGCTGGTTTGATCAAACTGGAAGCAGCTCGGTACATCCTGATGGTGGATATGCATCATGTTATATGTGACGGTACCTCCAGGGGGATATTTATCAATGATTTCGCGGCATTGTACAATGGTCAGCAGCCGCCGGAATTAAAACTCCGGTACAGGGATTATGCCTGTTGGCAAAATAGCCCGGTTCAACAGGAAGCCATGAGAAAACAGGAGGTTTATTGGCTGGAACAGTATTCAGACGAGATTCCGCTGCTGAATCTGCCCGTTGATTTTCCCAGGGCATCCATCCGCAATTTTGCCGGGACCCATGTAGAATTTTTACTGGAAGATCAAGACGCTGAAGCATTAAAGGCATTATCCCTAAGGAACGAATCCACTTTATTTATGGTGCTGCTGGCGGTTTACAATGTAGTGTTGTCCAAACTCAGCGGCCAGGAAGACATTGTGGTGGGAACCCCTACTGCCGGCCGCAGGCATGCGGACCTGGAAGGGATCGTAGGTATGTTTGCCAATACATTGGCGCTGCGCAACTATCCCCACAGTAAAAAGACTTTTTACCAGTTTTTGCAAGAAGTGAAGCAGCGTACACTGGAAGCCTTTGAAAACCAGGACTACCAATTTGAAGACCTGGTGGATGAGGTGGTGGCTGAGAGGGATACCAGCAGGAATCCCATTTTTGATGTCATGCTTGTTCTTTTGAATATGGATGCCCCTAAGATAGAAACCCCGGCTCTGTCTGTAAGGCCTTATCCCCTGGAAGGCAAAACCGCCAAATTTGATTTGAATCTTTCCGGCATAGAAGCAGGGAATCGGTTATTCTTTTCCCTGGAATACAGCACTGCCATCTTTAAGAAGGAAACCATCCTGAGGCTCATCGATTATTTTACCCGGTTGGTCCGGACTATCACGGCCAACCCTGATATCCCGTTATCTCAAATTGAGTTAATGGGTGAAAAGGAGAAACAAGAGGTGTTAAGGTTCTCTTGTGGTCCCGGGGAGGTGTTAGATGAATCCCTTACCGTTCACCGGTGGTTTGAGGAACAGGCAGAGAAGAGACCTGACTGCGTTGCTGTACTGGGCAAAGAGCATGGATGCATGGATGCATGGATGCATGGAAATATTTCCATTACTTACAGGGAATTGAATGAAAAATCCGATCGAGCGGCTTGTGTTTTAAAAGAAAGAGGTGTCCTGGCGGGCGATATTGTGGCAATCATGATGGAGCGGTCAATAGAAATGATAATCGGCATATTGGGAATATTGAAAGCCGGTGGTGCTTATTTACCCATTGACCCGGATTACCCGGAAGAACGAAAACAATACATGTTAGCAGACAGTAGTGCCAGGGTTTTTGTAAGTGAGGTGAGTGAGGTGAGTAAGGTAAGTGAGGGAATTGTGGTTGTTAAACCCGGTGAATTGAGCGAGAAACACCCTACTCACCTTACTTACCTTACTCACCCTACTCACCTATGCTATGTCATCTATACCTCCGGTTCCACCGGGTGGCCCAAAGGCGTCATGTTGGAACATCGAAATCTCGTTAACCTGATGAAATATCATCAACAGTATATCAATCTAAATTGCACCAGGGTTACCCAATTTGCTTCCATCAGTTTTGATGTTTCCTTCCAGGAGATATTTTCCACCCTCCTGGCCGGGGGAACCTTGTATCTAGTGGATAAGAAATTAAAAACCAATATCCCGGAGTTGTGCGGGTTTATCAGGGAAAATCACATAGAGACGTTATATCTACCCATTTCTTTTGTAAAGGCGATTTTTAGTGATGAAAATTATGCTTCCCGGTTTCCCGGCATTGTCAAGCATATTGTATGCGCTGGTGAGCAGTTGGTGGTCATTGACAGGTTCAGGACATATTTGCAGGAAAACAACGTGTACCTGCACAACCATTACGGCCCCAGTGAAACCCATGTAGTCACCAGTTTAACCCTGGACCCTTCCGATGACATCCCTGAACTTCCCACCATTGGTAAGCCCATTTGCAATACAGGTATATACATATTGGACAAAGGCATGCACTTGCAGCCGGTGGGTGTTGTCGGAGAATTGTATATTGGCGGCACTGCAGTAGGACGAGGATATTTGAACAACCCGGAGTTGACTGCTGAAAGGTTTGTTTTAGTTCATAGCTCATGGCTCATAGCTGATAGGAGGGAGAAGAAGTTAAGCAGTTCTGGAGAGCTCCCTATGAGCTATGAGCTATCAGCTATGAGCTGTCTTTACAAAACCGGCGATTTATCCCGGTGGCTGGGGGATGGAAACATCGAATTTTTGGGACGCCTTGACCACCAAGTCAAGATCAGGGGATTCCGGGTTGAGCCCGGTGAAATCGAAAACCGTTTAATGAGCATCCCGGGGCTCAAAGAAGCTGTTGTTATTGATGGCCGGAATGAGGCTGGTGAAAAGTATCTTTGTGGTTATATCGTAACTGCCGGTGACATGTTAAATTCCGATATATCCCGGTTGAGAGACGTATTGTCTTGCCAGTTGCCTGACTACATGGTTCCTGCTTATTTTATGCAGTTAGAAGCAATTCCTTTGACTCCCAGTGGGAAAGTAGACAAAAGAGCTCTCCCTAAACCCAGGGTCGCTGCCGCTGCAGCGTATCAACCGCCTACCAACCCTGTGGAAGAAAAGTTGGTCAAACTGGTCCGCGATATATTAAAAGTGGAAAAAGTGGGCATCAACGATAATTTCTTTGAATTGGGAGCCAATTCATTAACCATTATCAAACTGGTATCTGAAATATATAAAGAATTCGAAACTGAAGTTCCCATTATGCTGATTTTCCAGGACCCGCGGATCAGTGAAATATCCAAATATATTTTTGATAAGAAGTTTTTTAAAGGTGAAGAAGATCCGGCAATTATACTGAATCCATCACAATCTCAAACCCTTTTTTGTTTTCCTCCGGGAATCGGTTACGGTGTTTCGTATATAGGATTAGCAGATATTCTGAAAGATTATACATTATATTCTTTTAATTTCATAGAAGACGTCGACCGTATTGATAGGTATGTGGAGTTAATCACCCGGTACCAACCTGGAGGTCCCTATTGTCTTCTTGGTTATTCTGCCGGAGGAGAATTGACGGTAGAGGTGGCCAACCGGTTAGAGCAGAAAGGGAAAAAAGTCTCTAAAATCATTCTCCTGGATTCTTACCGGACAACCAGGAACTGGGAGCCATCCACATTAGACCAATTCATGGATACGGTGGTTCAAGGCCTGGAAGTCATGGGGATTGGGTTTTTAAAAGAGAAAGTGATGCAAAAGGTAAATAATTACACACAATATCTCAAAAATCTTCATCTTACTCCCCTTGCTCCTGTCAATGCTGTGATTCATTTAATAACAGCCGAAGACAGGAAAAAGAGAGAAACCCGATATATATCCCCGGAAGAAGAAATAGATTGGGAAGAATTAACCTGGAAAGAGTGTATTACTTATAATGGTTCCGGCATTCATATTCGCATGCTGACAGGGGGTCATATAGAAAGAAATGCCGCCATTATCAGGGGGATATTGACTGGCAGGCGGCCGGAGATGGAAGAAGCACCCAGGGCTGTGCCCGTAACCGAGGAGATCCGGGAAGTGCATCATGTTTTGTCGGACTACAGTGTAAAATTCCTGGAGTTTGTCAATGAAGACCCGGAAAGACTGAGACGAGCCAATTATCATGAATTGGTGTACCATGATGAATTTTTCAAATTAAACCCCTGGCCTACGTTTGCCTGTCCCAGGCTCCAGGAGGAAATCAGAATTGCTGCCGTGGCTGCCTGTAAGTTGGTTAAATCCGTACCCAAACGCATTTTTACTAATGATATTCACAAAATGAGCGAATACTATGAGATTCCCGAAAATATGATTCAAACCCAGTTAAAGGGGGGCACTGACGGGTTTATTGATTGCCTGATGGGACGGGGTGATTTTGTATTAACCTCATCGGGATTTAAGTGCCTGGAATATAATATCTCAGCCAATGTGGGGGGCATGCAGGTACCTGTTTGGGAATACCTTTATTTAACAAATCCTGTTGTTTCGCAGTTTTTGCAGGAACACCGCATAAAGGTAAAAAATAAAAATTTGTTATCTATTTTCCTGGAGTACGTGGGGAAAACTGCGTTGAATACTCTTGAGGATGCGAAATCAGATAGAACATTGAATATTGCCATTGTGTCCCCGGGGTATCAGTATCGAGAAGACACTGCTTCCGGCGCCGAGTCTTCTGTATTGGGATTAAATGAATTGTACAAAGAAACGCTGCAGCGTGTAGATGGTGGTGGTGATTTAAAGGGCAGTGTGATACAGTGTGATTTTAATCATTTGCAGGTAATCGATGATTTTCTCTATCATAAATATAGAGATAAACGCAGCAAAATAAGTATATTGATTGAATTGTACGGTGGGGTGGTGCCGCCGGAGATCATGGAGGTTTTTAAATCCGGTCATATTACATTATACAACGGTCCTGTCACGGGGCTGTTGTCCAACAAGTTAAACCTGGCGCTGCTGTCAGAGCATGAAGACTCGCCGCTTTTCAGCGATGAAGAAAAACAGATGATAAAAACCTATATCCCCTGGACCCGTAAAATCCTTCCTGTAAAAACCATGTATAGGGGAAAGCAGGTCCAATTAATGGATTTTATTTCTTCTAACAAGGAAAATTTTGTGATAAAACCGGCAGTGGGATATGGTGGGGAGAGGATATTTATCGGGACGTTTACCTCGCAAGAAGAATGGGAAAAATGGGTTAAGATTGCCATCCAGGAGAGAAAATGGTTGGTCCAGGAGTATATCCAATCGCTCCCGTTGATTTACCAGGTGGGCGAATCCGGTATGGAGCCGCATCAGACCATCTGGGGATTATTTGTTTTCGGTTCTATCTACGGAGGCGGGTTTATACGAGTGTTACCTCAGAGCAATAAAACAGGGGTGGTAAATGTCCACCAGGGCGCTTTTTCCAGTGTCATCCTCGAAGTGGACCGTTAGGAGGTTCTATGAATGAATTAGCCCAACGCCTATCAGGTTTATCCCCCGAGCAGCGAAGACTGTTGGAATTAAAACTGAAGCGTCAAAATATAAATATCGATACGTTAAGATTAATGCAGAATATAGGGGGTTCTAAACAGGCTCTATATACAGCGATGGTGCCGGTAGAAGAGAAGGAATATTATTCCCTGTCGTCGGCCCAGGAAAGATTCTACCTGCTGCACCACATGGATTCTGAGACCCAATCCTACAATATGACCGGCCTGATGATAATGGAAGGGGAATTAAATAAACAGCAATTTGAAGAAGCCTTCCGGAAATTGATCGAAAGACATGAAAGTTTACGCACCTCTTTTGAGATGAAGGACAATGAAACGGTTCAACGGATTCACCATGAAGTGCCCTTTGAGATTGATTATTTCGATTCAGGCAATAGGGAGGAGGACCTTATTGAGACTTTTATTCGGCCTTTTGATTTAAAACAGGCGCCGTTATTAAGGCTGGGGCTTGTCAGGCTGGAAGAGAAAAAACATATTTTGATGTTTGACATGCATCATATTATCTCTGACGGTGCTTCGATGAATTTACTGATAAAGGATTTCTCCGCATTTTATTCCGGTGAGCAGCCGCACCCTTTGCGCCTTCGCTGCAAAGATTACTGTGAATGGCAACAGAACGTGTTAAACTCCGGGCAATTGAAAAAACAGCAAGAATACTGGTTAAACCATTTTTCAGGAGAGATACCGGTGCTGAATATGTCCACCGATTGTCCCAGGCCTGAAATCCAAAGTTTTGCCGGGGACACGATTCGCTTTTATTTTGAAGAAGAATTAACCCGGCGGTTAAATCAACTGATGAGAGAAACAAAAACCACCTTGTTTATGGTGTTATTGGCCTTTTATAATATCGTATTAAGTAAGTATACCGTACAGGAAGATATTATCATCGGATTACCTATTGCCGGCAGGAACCATAAGGATTTAGAAAATATCATCGGTCTGTTTATGGAGACACTGGCTGTAAGGAATTACCCGGGATGTGATAAATCCTTTGAAGAATTCCTGGAAGAAGTCAGGGAGAATACGTTAAATGCATTTGAAAACCAGGTATATCCTTTTAAAGAATTGATCAAACATGTGGGGGTTGAAAATGATCCCGGGCGCAGTCCCCTGTTTGATGCCATGTTAATTGTTCAGAATCAGAATATAGAGGGAAACCTGGAAGAAATCGAAATAGAGAAGTTAAAGATGGTTCCGTATGAAGGTGCGGCTCCCCAGCCGGCAAAGGTGGATATCGGTTTAGAGGCGGAAAGTAAGAAAAATAGAATCTTTTTTAAACTGAAGTATTGTACAACGTTATTTAAAAGGGAGACCATGGAGCGGTTTATCACGTTTTTCCGGGAGGTTGCTTCAACCGCTGTGGATAACAAGAAGATAAAGTTAAAAGATATCAAAATATCCCATGACCTGGTAACAACAGAGGCAAATGTGTATAAGACTTCAGATAGTGAGTTTGAGTTTTAGCCCCTCTATGGAGTTGGCATTTTAGATAAAAATGTTTTTTGGATGCATGGGACATTTTTCCATTAAAAAGATAAATGGAGGTTCTTATGAACCAAAGAAACATTTCTGATCGGTTACGCATCGCAGCCAGGCAGAATCCCAAAGAGAGGGAGTACTGGCTCAATAAATTAAAGGGCGCACCACTCATGAGTGGTTTCCCTAATGATCGAGAAAAAACAGGCGTAATAAAACAGGATATCGCTTCAATTGAATTCAGTTTTTCAGCAGATCTTTTTTCAAAGTTAATGAAATTAAGTAAAGGATCCGACTATACATTGAATCTTATATTACTTACGGGTGTGGTGGTATTACTGGGGAAATACACCGGTGAGAGAGATATTGTCGTGGGTGCTCCCATATACAAGCAAGAAATGGAGGGTGATTTCATCAA
>WVZO01000069.1 GCA_011772425.1 Candidatus Aminicenantota bacterium | reverse complement strand
ATCTCCGGCGGGTGGGCATCATAAGGGACATGGGTTTTGATTACTTTGAAAATTCTCGATTTGTTATTGATTCTTATACCGATCCCCTTTAACGCTGCTTCATAGAACTCTCTCATTTCTTTTGTACACCACTCTGATTTAATATACCGCGGCGATAAGATGGAAATCATGGCGGCTGTTTTGGGGAATTGTTCAACGATCTCATCGCCAAAATAATCATTGCCCTGTAATTTTTGATCCCGCCATATTTGGGGTTTTTCTCCCAGTAGTTGTGCCAACCGGACTTCCAGGGCCCGGTGAAAATTTGCCACCCATCCTTTTTCGCCTTCTTTTAAGGCCATATTGTCAATATGAGCGTAACTGATGAAAATGTCTCTCTTAAACAGCATTTGCCTGCCTCTCCAAATTTACCACAGTTGGAAAGATTTTTACCTCCACGGACGGTAAAAGTATAAATTAAAGTACTGTTGTTTGTCAACCCCCTTTTAATTAATATTCTGTAAAAGCTTAGCAAAAAAACAAAATCAACCGGGAATTCTGCCAAAAAAACGGCTGTACAGGTTCTTAAAATACATCTTTATTGTGGCATTATCAACTTCTTTAGCGGGAGAAATTTCCATAATCGACACCGGGATATCACGCTGCCCTTCTTCCCATAGTTTCTCCAGGTCGCAGTTGGAATACGGTTTACCTTGGGGAGACATATAACAGAGCATTGTGGGACCCCAAATCGGGTCTTTTTCCCCGGGAGTTGGAAACCACGCCACCAGGTTCTCGTTTACAAAATTTATTTCAATATAATGGCCTTTATTTTTCCGTTCTTGACTGATTTTGACTGTTCCGCAATCGAATCCTTCCTGGGCACGGCTGGTAAATTCCGTAATGAAACCTTCTATCAGGACGCTTGCTTTGCGCCCATAGGAATTCATAATGTCGATAATTTTCTCGATCCTATCTTTTTGAGTTTCTAATTTAAGGGCTTCACCCACCTTTTTCGCAATCGTCAGCGTGTGTGGGATAACAGCATTGGGCCGATATATTTCATCGCCGTTTATTAAAAAAGTGGATACCACGGCAACTTTCTGGAACCTTGGGTCATGGGTAACAATCTCCCTTAATTGTAAATCAAGGGTGTCGGCAATCGGCGCGGTTATTTTCATCCTATCGTTTTCCGAGTTGGCAATGGCTGAAGGATTGGTTGAGAAGCCGGATAACGCGAACGTACACATCGGGATAACCGGCATAGCCCTGCCAGCACCATCCGCATCGATAATAGGGATTTTATTCGTTGAACCCGCCGTCACCATCATCGGTACAATGCTGTTCACCGCCCCTGTTTCACCCGGGATAACATAGGAAATATTTTCCCCCGAATACTCCTGCAATGCATTGATACTGTTCATCGAAGAGTCTTTAAATTGTGTGGGGTCCCACTGGCTGGGCGCACCCACACCGGCAGTTACCGCGGCGTTTTCATAGGGCTGTACATCCTGGTAATCACACATGTCAAGGGGCAAATATTTCTTGAGTATTTCCCCGATACCCCTGGCAGTATCAAGTCCTCCACCGCCGCCGCTTCCTAAAAAGCATGCCCCGTTAATTATGTTTTCCAGGTCATCTCCCTCGATCTTAGTTATACTCATGAGTTTTCCTCCTTTATTTTATCTTTCATTTAAAATGAATATTTAAGGCCCAATATAAAACTCCTGGTAGAGTTCGGCAAAGGAAAATCATTGGGAATATTACCCACGGGGTCCGGGACCCAGCAATCCGCATTAAAAAGATTATAAACGGAAACGAAAAGTTTCATATTCTTGAGCAGGTTTCTTTTCATCAAGGTGGCATTGACCAGGGTGTAACCGTCTAATGCCGGCCTGGGGTCAGACACCTCTCTCTCCCTGGGTCCCACCATGGTGGCGCTGATATTTAGATTAAGGTGTTTCCATAACTCCAGGTTCAAACCGGCATTCACGATATGGTGAGCCATACCGGCCAATGCCGCGCCTGTTTTTTTATTTTTACCCGTTTGATAGGAATAGTTGATAAACCCGTAACTGTTAGCGTCCAATAAAACCTTCATTTCAGTTTCAATCCCCTGCACTACTGTTTCCGCATCGATATTTCGATATTCGATGTGGTCTAGATCTCCGAATTCGTCGAAAAACGGTTTCAACTGGATTAATTCATTAATACTGGTAGTAAAAAAATTGATTTTAAGACCTACATTGTGGGCAAAATCGTAGGAGAATTCCAGCTCGGCGGTTTTGACGGTTTCCGGGTAATTGTCGATGTTACCGCTGAGAAAACCCCTGGAAAAAAATGCGTAAAGCTCTACAAAAGTCGGGGGTCTGAAAGCCTGCCCGAATAGTAACTTAACCGCTGTCCTGTCAAGCGGTTCGAATACAAATGCAAACCTGGGATTGACGGTTGTTCCTACATCGTCATAATTATCATAGCGCATACCCACCGTTAGCGATACATTTTCCGAAATATTCCACTGGTCCTGGATAAAGCCGGAGAAAACCCTGCGCCTGGGGATTTTCTTCATAATGCCAGGGGCTTCGGCCAGGTTATCCTTCGTAAGTTCCGGCCGGCCCACATTGCTGTAAATTTCGGAATCAGTGGATTTGATGCTTTCAAACGATGTCTTGATAGTCAACGTATTACCGGAAAAGATTCTATAGGTCAACCTGACATCGAGCCCAAAGGTTTTTTGATTCAACGAATGAATTTCAAATTGTCCGTGAGGGTAACTCAACAGGGAATCCGGATCCCGGTAGCCGGGGGGATAGGTTTCCCATAAATTCTCGCTTTTATATACGATCATATATAATCGAGGTTCCACCTGGATTTTTTCCTCGATCTTGAATTGATATCCCAGCATCCCGTTGAACTGGTAACCCCGAGGAACACAGCCGGAAACGACCGCTCCTCTCGGGGTGTAATAGTGATTTCTCCGGGAGTCTAAAAAAAGGCCTTTTAGATAAAAATTTTTATAACACAGGTTGAGGGTGGTGGTGATTCGTTTTCTTCCCTCAACGGTATGACCCGCGGCGGTTCCGGCTAAACTGATGGGACCGTTGACGGGGTCCCCGGTGAGGATATCTGCTTTGATGGGTATTTGCTGGCCGTCAGTATGGTAATAATTAAAATAGGCATTTATTTTGAAATCCTTAAAGGATTTTCCCAGGAGCAGCCCGGCTTCCCTGGTATTAAAACTCCCCCCTTTCAGAGTAATGTTTACGCCCTTGGCTTCTTCGGCTTTTTTAGTGATAATATTGATCACCCCGGCAAAGGCATTGCCGCCGTAAAGGGAGGAACCAGGTCCCCGCAGGATTTCGATCCTGGAGATATTATCCAGCGGCATCTCGCCGAAAATAATCGTGCCGGCCCCCTCCACATGTTCATTGATGGGGATGTCATCCACCAGGATTTTCACTTTTTCCGAGTTGGGCGTAATCACCCCCCTTATACCGATCTGGGTGTAACCGATATCTCTCATGCCGATCTCGAAGCCGGGAACCAGGCGAAGCACATCCCGCAAATCCCTGGCCCCCAGCCGTTCGATCTCCTCAGCCGTTATCACCGACACGATACCGGGAGCTTCGCTTACTTCCTGGTCCAGGTGAGATGCAATGGAAACCTCCGGGTCAAACCATTCATTTTTTTCCCGGCTCCCCTGGTTCCGGGCGTTGAGGTTTAAGGGGATAATAAAAAAAATCAACAGGGTTAAGGCTGATAAGTCATTTTTTATATCCATTTTTTTCATCGGTGGGTACTCCTCCCGGTTAAGGGTTTATAATTGCCCCATAAGGTCTTCCAGTTCTTGTTTTGACAGCTTAAATATGCAGATGCGACCTAACTGGCCTGCCAAATAAGTGGTTCCCAGGATAGCCAATCCTCCATCGCCGGTTTCGATTAAACCGGCGCTTTCATAAACGTTGGTATGACCGAAATATTCTTTAGCGGCGAAACTTCCCGTGCTCCAATCATAGGCATAAAGTACGATCTTATCGTTTTTCCCGCTGCCCACGAAAAATACCGCTTTTTGCTCGTTTACATTCATGGTTTTCATATAAACCGGTTTTGAAGGTACCAACTCGAATTGAATAATGATGATAGTCTCATTCAAATCCGTTAATGAGCGGTTTACGAAAAAAGCGATAATATTTTCGATGAGTAATGCGCCGGAAGCAGTGGAACCGCTGTTATCCATGGTGAGAAACGCCAGGGGAGAAGGATATTCCACCAGGGGGCTTCCACTTATCGGGTCGATGACCGTTATGCCAAAACAAGAGGGATATTCATGCCGTTGGCTGTCTAAATAGCTGTGAAAATAATAGAGGTCTTTTCCAGGGATTTGTGTGGGCAAAAAACCGATAAAATGGAATCGTCCATCGGAAACGTGGAAACTGTTGGCACATATATGGGAAAACCCGGAAACCGGGGGATTATCCCAGGCCGCATTGCTTTCATGGTCTAATTTTATTAATATAACTTTGTTCGTGGACACATCCAGGGCTAATAACAGGAAGCCCGGGACAGGTCCTGGTGCTGCTCTGGCCTCCATGGGTAACACGAGATGGTCTTCCGGCAGGTGGGCAGAAAGCGAGATTTCCCGGGGTTCCCCGGGAACATTATTCTCCGCGCTTATTTTAAGTAGAACAACCGGCTGCCCGTCACCGGTTGTCTTATGGCAGAAAAAATAATAGGTATCAGGTTCTCCCTCTCTCTCCACCAGGATAAGTTCGGGGATGGGGATGCTCCAGAGGGAAAACGTTTCATAACAGGTGTCCCATAAATAATTACCGTACTTATCCAATTTTAACAGGTAAGGGACTCCGTCGCAAATTCCCAGGATGATATACCCTTTATCTGACGGGGTCTGCCGGATATCCACGGCGGTGTAGCCGTGTAAAAGGGGTTTATCATAAACTTTTTTGAAACTTGCGGCAGAGTCTGTCTCCAGGTATCGAGGATCGCATGAGGTGGAAACAAGATAAACATACAAAAGGGCCGGAAAGATAAGGCCAACCATCAACCACCATTCGGTTTTTTTTCGCTTCCCGGTTAACGTTAACATATTACCTCCTGAAGGCTTTAAAGGAAAGGGGTAGTAAAAATTTCACGGATATATCCCAATTGTTGACTTTAATATCGTCGAACACATCATAAAAGGCGAACATAAGTTCCGGGTTGTCAAAGCGCCTGTCCCCATCGACAATATTATTAAATACGTGTTTGTAATTCACTTCCACTTCCAGCCGAGCCCCCCTGGTATCGAAACCGATACCGGCGCCTACCAGGAAACCGCCGTTTCCCCAGGTAAATTGTTTCCTCACATCTAACCGGGTGATGTCTCTAAAGGCTTCCACCTTCGGCTCCACCACCGCGTGCAGCGATTTAGCGGCGCTTTCCAGGACACGGTAAATCCCCCCGATCTGTACGTATGGCTGGAATTTCCGGGTTAAAAATCGATATTTCAAAAGAACCGGTAATTCCAGGTAATAGAAAAATTGGTCGTGGGTTACTTTTGCCGTGGTGGTGGTACCATAATAAATTCCTTTTATCTCCACTTTATCCCATTTGTACCTGCTTACGTATTGAAACTTCATATAGCGAATACACGGCTGAAAAGCGACAGACAGGTTTTTGGTCAGGGTATATTCAAAAATACATCCCCACTGCGTGCCCCACGAATGACCGATAGCGCTGCTGTAATCCTTTTGATAGGAAAAATCATCGAAATCGCCGAACCCAAAGGCGGGATTTATTACTGAAAAGCGTTTTACCGGGTGAGCTGCGGTAACATTAACACCCCCTTTAAATCCCAACAGCAGCCGGGGTGCCGTGTAATACTTCTTGCCAGCGGCATTTCTTATGGAGAGCCAGTAATTCTCCGTACCGGCATAAGGCCTCAGGGCCAGCAATCTTCTTAAATAAAAATCCCCCACTTCTGGCATGTCCAGGGTCATATAGGAAAGCACCACCCATTGGTAGATATCGGCGCGGATTTGTTTTTTTACCTGCCGGAATTCTATCTTTTCTTTACCGGCGGTTTCGCTGTCTTCCTTGCGGCAGTGCTTATTATACAGGTCAATGACATCGTTTAAATCCCCCTTATCATAGGACCGCCTCATCTGTTCCGCAATGGTCCTGTATTTTTCATTTAAGATATCCAGTACCGTCTCATCGCTCAGCCGGGCAAAAGACAGCGATACGGCGAATAGTAAGAAAAAAAACGTAAACAACCTTCCGGACCACTTCCGGAACCTATACCCCCGGTTTCTTCTTCCTGGCTGTGGTGTCCGCTTCATCATATTTTTCTCCTTTTCTCATTTATTTTCCTCCGGCACAAAGGACGAGTTCCTCTTGTTTTATGAATTCGCCGATATAGCGATTCCATTGGTCTTTATTGAATTCTTTATGTCCCCCCTGGCAAAGTTTTTCAACGAAAATGTCCGGATTAGTGGGACAAACCCTTAAATGTCGTGGATCATTAAATATCATGTATTCCCCCCCGGGATCAAATACCAGCGCCAGGAGTTTCCCGTTATCGCCAAAGGAAAGAATCGGCGCCATTCTGGATATTTCCCTGGTGTCTTTTGCCTTTAGGTCCCACAGCATAATGGTGCCCCCCAGGCCGCCGGATGCCAGGTACCTGCCGTCGGAACTAAAGGCCAACGCCCTTACAATCCCTTTATGCTTCTTATCGAAAATGTAAGATTTGACTTCGGTATCGGACGTGAGGCTTTTGGCGTCCACCCCGGCAAAAAGATAGAGTTCCCCCCGGGCATTGCCCAGGCATAACAATTTTCTTGAGGAGTTGTAGGCAAGGGCATGAATCGCAGATCCCCCTGATTTTAAGCTGGTATTTAATGTCTTTTGCTTATTTACAGTATGTAGTAAATCCGATTGAAAAATATTTCCCTTTGCATCGCCGATAATTAAAATAGAATTCCTGGGGTCTTCAATAAGTAGTAAGGCACGAATAAAATTACGTTCTTCAAGGGCAAAAACAGGAAATACATTGGCCCTATTCCCCAGGGAGAGTATATAGACGTTATTTTTAACTGAGTAAAGCAGGGAATTTCTATTCATTGAGAATGCCATGGCTAAAATTTTCGCATCATGCTCCACCAGTTGGTTTGTCTTGTTCCACCCCTGGTTTTCCCAGTAAACGATGCGTCCGTCCTGGGTACCGCAAAACAGACGGGCCCCACTCCAGGCAAAACAACTGGCCTGCAATTGGGTATCCGGCGACAGATCAATGGTGTTCGGTTTGTCCAGCACCTGCAAATCCGACGTCCTGCCGCCGCTTCGCAGCGGCGTCATTAATAATCTTCCCTCCCGGTCGTTAAACACGATATGATTCGCCGCTGCAGCCAATGCCCAGGATTCGGCATCCGGGAAAATGATATCTTGCGATTCCTCCCGGGCAATATAAGCTGCTCTCAGGGCTTCAAATATTTCCAGGGGCTGGCGCCGACTTTTCGATTCTACCTGCAGGTCGTTATAGACTTTATTTAATCTTTCATAAGCTTTGGTCAGTATTTCCTTCCTATCACACGTATCCAGGAGGCTGGCATCGAATTTTTGGAATATCTTACCGGTTGACTGTTGAAGGTTCTCAAAAGCTTTTAAACCCAGTCGGTAAGCGGTTAGTGCCAGCAGTACTTTTAGTTCGGTATCTTTTATTTCTGCGGCAGATTGTACCGCTAATTCTTTTGCTTTTGACAAATACTGGCGAAACTTTTCCTTTTCTCTATTCATCTCCACGACCAATCTTTCAAGTTGGGCCTCAATCTCCTTTGCTTTTGCTTTGCGTTCTTCTCGCTTCGCTTTATCCCTTGCCTGCTCCGATTCTTTTGCTTCTTTTCGTGCCTCAGTTTCCGCCGCTGCAGCCCTTTTTGCGCTTTCATCAGCCTTTTTCTTCTGCTCTTCAGCCTTTTTTTGTTCATTTTTTGCATGTATTCTTTCTTCTTCAGCAATAAAAATAGCAAGTTCTGCTTCATTTTTTTTTAAAAATGCCCAGGAAGCAAAATATGAGGAAATAATAAATAGAGTACCCAATATTGCAGTCGCTATTCTTGCTGTCCATATTTTTACTTTCTGTTGTCTCTCCTTTTCTTTGATCTCAAATTCTTTTTGCTTTTTACTGGCCACCAGGAATCGAGCCGCCCGGTAGAATGAACTGTCGTAGCGGTCGGCCCATACTTTATTGGGTTTGTTTTCATCCCTCCAATTTAAGGCCAGCATCAGTTCCGGGTCTCTCCACAGTCCCGTCTTTCCCTCTTCGTGTAAAGCGGCTGCCTGTGCCAGGCGAATGTATGTCTCCGAGGACTGCTCCTCCTCTCTCACCCACTGGATTAAACGTTCCCATATGCGCATGAGACTTTCATGGGAAATATCGATGACAGAATCCCGGTTAAGTTTCACCTCGCTGGGGGACATTAAAAATGTCCTGCCGGGCTGGCGGAAAACATTAATCACCTTGATAACTTCTCTTTCCGAAGCCCCGGTAACCGCACAAATTTCACTGACTCTTGCCGGACGTCTCACGCCGCGGCCGGTCTCTCCCCTGTCTGTTAACAGTTTAAACATTTTTTCACAAATGGTTTGATTTTTTTCGGTTTTTAGTTCCCGGTAAGCTTCTTCTGCATGCTTGGCCAGGGCGCGCTCCATGGTGCCGATGGCTTCGTAATGAACAAGGTCCAGGGGTTCCTCGCCTTTGTGGTTTTCAGCCCAGTAATCCCAGGTGCGCATGAGCGCATGCTGCAGGATGGGCAATTGATCCGGGCTATTACCCACATCATTGAGCACCCGGGACAGCAGGGTCGGGGTAATCTCTGCACCGCCCACAGCGATGGGACCGCCAATGGCCTCCCGTTTCTCATTGCGGGTCATTCGCGGGATCAAGTACTGACCGCGGTTAATGGCTTCGGGCAGCCCCCGGAATTCCGTGCAGTCACCCAGGAAATCGGAACGCATGGTTATAATGACATAAATAGGAAAGATTGTTTGACTACTACTTTCTAAAAGCAGATTCACAAAAGCAGCGGAATCCAGTTTCTCCTCCTGGTGACTCCGTTCCAATTTGCTGAACCGGAATAACTCCTCGAACTGGTCTACCACGATCAGCAGGTTTTCATGTTCTGGCAAACGTGCCTCTTTAACGGTTTCGATAAGGCCCCTGTTGCTGCGCCTTAAGGTGGTTTCCATCATCTTTCGCCACATCTCGACTTGTTCCGGGTCATCCTCGCTGCCCTGGTAAAGTAAAAGATTAGGGGTGAGGGTGTGGGCCAGGTTGTGGATAGGGTTATCACCGGGACGAAACACCGCCACCCGCCAATGGGAACCGACTTGCGCCATGAATCCCCGGTAAAGAGACGGAAGCAGCCCGGCTTTTATTAACGAGGATTTGCCGCTGCCAGACGTCCCGATGACTGCCACGAAACGGGAGGTTCGCAGCCGGGATAATAATTCGATGACGGGTTTCTCCCTGCCGAAAAACAGGTGTTCTTCCTCTTCTTCAAAAGGCCTTAAACCGGGAAACGGATGGATGGTTGTATTCTTGTTCTCCATGCTCAACCCTTTCCTATTGCTTTCACCATTTCCATGAAGGGTTCCAATAATTCCGGGGAAAAGCCCTCCATGCCGCTGATAACAAAGAGGCCGTGAGAGCGGAAACGCTCTTTTGACTGTGTCAGCGGCGGAGCCAGGAAAACAGCCTTTACCTGTAGCGGACGAGTTCTGCCATAACCGGTGATTTTGGTTAAATCCCTGGTAATGGACCGCACCCACAATTCATTACCCGCGCCATAATATATAAGCACGGCATCACAGGATTTGAGATTCTCCT
>WVZO01000494.1:8175-8322 GCA_011772425.1 Candidatus Aminicenantota bacterium | reverse complement strand
TTCGAGTTCCTCCCCATTGTTTAAAGAAAAATGGAGTATTGTTTTCTTTACATTGGTCTTTGATTTCCCTGACCCATTCAATATCCATTGGTCTTGCTTTTGGGCCTGATTCACCACCGACGATTACCCAATCGATGTTTTCTAAAT
>WVZO01000494.1:0-8113 GCA_011772425.1 Candidatus Aminicenantota bacterium | reverse complement strand
TTTATAATCGGCACTTTCAATTGTAACTCCCATCCAGATATTTGAAGCCCATGACAGCTTATGGGATATTTCCTTCAATCGGTTTGAGCGCTTTGTTAAGATTTGAAATAGGTGCCAATGGGCATTATTCATAACATTAAAAATCCTTAAGATAAAATTTTCCGGGACCTCTTCATGGAACAAATCGCTCATTGAGTTGACAAAAATTCGTTGTGGTTTTTTCCAATGTAAAGGGATATTCACGACGTGATCATGCATTGTCACCTCGAAGCCGTTAATATAATTGGGTTGTCCCATAGCTTTCAAGCGTTTCGCCATACGTTCCGCATAACAATATGTGCATCCGGCACTAATTTTCGTACAACCGGTTATTGGATTCCATGTCGATTCAGTCCATTCGATTGTGCTTTTCGAGGCCATGGCTACTTCCTTAGAATGTCTTGAGCAATTTTAATAGCTGTTTTAGAGCCTTTGGGATTACCCGACGCGAAACACAGTAAATATAAAGGGTTATTTTTGGAATTGCGTAATAATCTTGGATTTTCTGCTATCCCAGCAAATATTGTTTCGAGCCTATTAACAAAAAAATCACTGATTTTTTTAAAATCTGCATCTTTTATTACAGTTTCTTCCTCACCATACAAAGTTTTCACTTTTTCTATTCTGTAAAAAACATCCCGCCAATCAGGTGTACCAAAAATGTCATCCAATTTTTTTGCCCATGATTCCGGGATTTCTTTTATATCTCTCTTTAATAATCTATTAACACCAACTCCGAGAGGAAAAAGATACCATAAATCAATAGCTTTTGTTTCGGCAATTGCTTTGATGGTATCCCATATTACCTGCATGCCAAATGGATCGAGAAACATCACAGCTCTATGATACTTCCAATTAGAGTTCTTGCACAAATTTGTTATATAGGTATTGGCATCCTCATTTATTAACATTATTTTATGAGCTTTATCCGGGAATTCTTCTTTTAATATTTTCAACTCTTCGAAACGACCCTTTGTCTTTTCAATAAAAATATATTTGGTAAATTCAGGTTCAACCTGGAGAGCAATGCGAGCGGAACCATCAGCATAATTTTCAATATCTTCGTCAACTAAATCAGGATATAAACAAGTTTCCATTTGATCGATTTTTTCCAATTCGCGGTATCCTGTCCCGGCGAAAGCGTCAATATATGCAAACTTAAAAGGATATTTATTCATAATTGTTGCATAAGCAGACAAATACTTTTTAACTCGAATCAGCTTTTCTTCCGTCCAATTACCTCCAAACTGTTGTTCTCCAACCATGATTCTAATTCCTCATTTTAATAATAAAAATTTAAACTTAATAATATTGAACATTCATTCTTTTGTCAAGAATAATGTGCGTTTTAGCTTATAATTATAATATTCGGGGTATGACAAATAATGGCACAGTTAATTACAATTGTAATTTTTAAGTCCCCGGTATATTTCTCTCAACCTCTCAACCTCCCAATCTCTCAACTTCTTCCTTTCTTCGTTTCTTCATTGCCTACTGCCAACTGGACTATGACTGGGAGCGAACGCGCGCAGCACACGAAACCCAACACTAAAGTACCAGCTAGCGGAATCGCCGTAGATGCGGGTGTGACAACCTAAACCGTAAACATCATTTTCCCACGAGGCGCCTCGAAGGGCAGGGCAATCTTCTTCCTTTGAATATGGATTCTTCATCCATTCCCAGACATTGCCTACCATGTCCATAAGACCCTGTGAAGTTGCACCATTAGGGTAAAAGCCCACCGGTGTTGTAGTGCCGATATTTTTATTATAGTTAGCAAGACTTGAATTAAGTTCTCCTTTTTCTTTGGGCCATGGATATTTCCGAATGGAGCCATCCGGTTCTCCTCCAGCCGCCCATTCCCATTCCGTTTCCGTGGGTAGCCGGTAAAGAGAAGCCAACTGGCTGATATCCTTTATGTCTTCCAGTTTTTCACCCCGGTTGACCGATGCCTCCAGGCATGACAGCCAGAAACAATAGGACCGTGCTGCAAACCATGTCACACCCACCACCGGCTGTTCATCGATGCTAAATCTTCTATTATCGTCATACTTCGAACGGAATTTACCCGGCCATTCTTTAAAATTTCTCCCCAAAAACTTCGTATATCCTTTTATAGAACATGCGAATTGAAGAAGTTTAGCTTCAAATAAATCAAGTGGAAGTGGTTTAATAAACTCTTTTTTCAGGCCTTTAAGATAATCGATAAACCGTTGATATCGTTTATTGGTAACCGGGTATTTGCAGAAATAGAGATCAGGAACTGTTACCATTTTTTTTGTAACTGAGTACTTGTAGGTGCCGCCGGGGATTTTAATGTATTCCACGTTATCTTCAAAGGGATTACGAAAGGAACCCGGTCGTGATAATAGTCGATCTTTTTTTATAAACTCATCTCTCTCCGGTTTTTCCAATTTCAACTCCCACACGATGTCCATGGCATGGTCCAAATTGGCTTCATCCTCCTTGCTTTTATCGATAAATATTTCTATTGCCTTTACTGCTTCGGGGGTACCGATGGTTTTCAAACAATCCATTACATACCGTCCCTGGTTACCATTCAAGTCTTTGCTGTTCAATGCGTTCACCAGGGCATCGATCTTTTTCAGGGGAGCTTCTTTCACCAGGTTTTGAAGCAGCGTCTGTTTATTTGCATCCAAGTGTCGGCTCACTTCTGACCGGAAGAAGCAGTGCATAAAGCGGTCAAACATTTTATCATCGGATTTACTCATAAAAAACCGCATGGACTCTTCCCACCAGTCCTCTTTAAAATGCTCTACCAAAGTCTCAATACGATTCCCCCGGCATGCATCTTTTACCAATTGAAGAGCAGACAAGAACTCCCGAAAGGACCTATGTCGGAAAATGTAATGTTCTTTTCCATAGTCGGCAATTAAACCGGCCCGGTCCCGTAAGTTCTCACAAAATGTCAATGCCTTTGGCTGCCCCTCCAATGTATTGAGAATGGGCTGCATGGTTTGATGTACGGCATCTTTGGGTGCTTCATCCATTTTCAATTCCTCTTGCATCCATAAGGCCGTTGGAGCTAATACACAACGGGCTTCGTCCGCCAATAACAAAGGTTCGATTCCCTTCTGGCGGTCCCTGTATTCTAGCAAATAGTTCAATGCCGTATCGTACAGTGCCGGCCGGGTTTTGGGCAGGAACTGCCGGTCTTTCCAGATAATGGACATAATTTGCAGCAGCATGGGGACGGCGGCCAGCTCCCGCAGGGCTTTATTATCTTCCTTTTTTAAAAACTCGATAATGGTTTGAGAACGCTGCTCCGCCTTTTTCAACTGCTGCTGTTTCCATTCCTGTTCCGTTGTTCCTTCCGGCGGTAATTCACAAAAAAAGGCGGCCCGGAACCATTTCTTTAAAAAATCTTCCTGCTGTTGATCTGAAAAATCCATGATATCTGCCCGCAAATGCGGTACTTCAAGCTCAATGCCGTCCAGTTTCCGGTACCCGGTGGCACGGGAGGTCAATACAAAACAGGCGTTTTTAAGACCATTACACATATCCCTGACCCACCGGCACACTTTTCGCCGACGTTCTTTACTACTGATTTCATCCAGCCCATCCAGCAGTACCAGGGTCTTTCGTTTTTGAAGCCATTGGTAAAATTGCTCCTCGGAAATATTTAACAAATGCCGCTCCGCCCACTTTGCCAGGTTGCCGGGAAGTGCAGTGGGCTCATCATTTCCTTCCTCTCCTTTCTGAAATTGAAGGTCTCGAAGCGGAAAATAAATGGGAAAGACCTCTGTTTTAAATCCCAGTTCCCCATATCTTTTGTTCAGGCATTTAACTGCGTAATATTTCAGCAGCGTAGTTTTTCCAGATCCGGGATCACCGATTACCAGGAGCAGGCGAAAGTTTTGAAAAGCGCGTTTCATCACCTGCTCCGGTGTTAGATGGCGCTCCATTTGCATTCTCTCCATTTTCTCCGGTTTTTCAAAACGTTTTTCACTGCGCCAGGATTCGGAGATACAAAGGGAAACAAATGCATCTTCCAGCCTGACAGGTTTACATTCGATATCCGGTGAACCCAGCAAGTGAAGGGTTCCCACCTCTTCTCTTAGAGCAGCACGATAGATTTCTTCTGCTGTCCGGGATGAAGTCACTCGCTCCTGATCTTTAAATTTCTTTTCTGCTTCAAGTTCTGCTATTTTTTTCAGTATTGCATCTTTCCTGCGTTTAAGATATGGGATTAAAGAAAGAAGAAACATCAGGAAGGCAATCACCCAGGGAACGGCATCCTGCCATTTAAAACCGGACTGACTTTGTCCATATAAAAAGGACGTAAAAATAAAAAAGCCTGCCAGGAAAACAATTCGACCTAATTGTCTCATTTTATAACCACCTCTTTTTTAGCTGCCATCATGTCCATATTTTATAGGAAGTTAAAACTTTTTTCAACCTCATAGTCAGAGAGCCACGAAGGCATTTACAATGCGGTAAAAAAAGCGAAGAAACACGAAGAAGTATTCAGACGGTCAGAGGACAGACAGTCAGAAGGTCAGTTTACTAATGACCAATGACCAATATTAGCCGAAAAAGGAAGAAATAGGTTGACAGGAAAACTATTTTATCATAATATTAGAAACAGTAAAACTTGTATTGACGAGGAAAACGATGTTAAGTAACTTTACAGCCAAATATAGGAAAATAAGCTCCGGGTATATGGGGCAAATTTTGGAGTGGCCCGAAGTTGTAACTGAAGGTAAAACCCTGGAAGAGTGCAGGGAAATGCTGGAAGATGCATTAAAAGAAATGATCCTGGCCTATATCCAGCTAAAAAAAGAAATACCCCAGGGAAGGGTCTTATATGAGCCAATCACTGTTGAAATGCCAGTTGCTGCGGAAATATAAAGAGGTAAGGTGTCGGTAAGGACCCATTTTTTAATCATATTGTATAACACATCTCTTTTGATGGACTTGGGTAAGAAGTATAACCCGCTGGAATTAAAAAATCAATACAGCATAAACAGTTAATTTAGCCGCTGCAAACCATTAATCGGTTTCACCGATGATGAACCCCTTCTGCTCATCAAGAGATAATTCCGGGGTTTCGTCTTCAGCAGGACCTGTATCATCGATATCCTGCTCCCCGGATTCTTCTTCCTGACCGGCTGTTTCACCGGGGATACCCGGCCCGGTTTTAGGGATCAATGCAATTTTTAGCTCTGCATTCAGAGCTTCCGCGATTTTTTGTAATGTACTTATCCTGGGAAAGGCTTCGCCATTTTCAATGGTGCGGATAGACCTGGGGGTGCGATCGACCATTTTTGCCAGTTGTTCTTGAGTTAACCCCAGGAACTCACGAAGGATTCTAACCTGGTCTTTGTAATCCGGGTGGTTGGAAAGTTTTTTTAATAAATCGTTTGTTGGTTTAACCATGGTATTTACCTTTCTTTAAGATGTGTTTTCATTTCCATATTATAGGAAATTTTATTTCCCTTTTCAAGTAAAAAAGGGTCAAGCAAAAAATCCATCTTCGCTTTCTTCAACAACGATTTCCACCAGGTAGATATACCTTTTTATACATGTTAACCTCCTAATCTATACGTTTAACGGATTTTTCCTTTTGACTGACCAAACGCTGCTGTTGGCTGCTTTACTGTTTTGGACGTATCCGCTGCTGTTCCCGGAGTTGATGACGTATCCTTGAGCAGCCGTGCCACCACTTCCAGTAGTTCTTTATACCTGAAGGGTTTGGATATGTGATCATCCATCCCGGCATCCAGGCAAAACTCCCGGTCTTCCCCGGAGGCTTGACCGGTCATGGCAATAATGGGAATACGGGTGCCGGAGGCGTTCTTTTTTTCACGGAGGCGGATGCGTTTGCTGGTCTCTATGCCATCCATTCTCAGCATGCGCACATCCATTAATATCAAATCAAAGGGATGCCTTTCATAGATTTCCAATACTTTATTACCCGGTTGGTTTCATTGCCATCTGCAATTAAAAAGCGATATTGCCGGCCCTCCAGGGCAGTTAATCCGGCTTCAATTTTCTTCAATTTTTTCTGGTGGTGCGGCTGAACCCGGAAATTGGTAGTAAAATGAAAGGTGCTGCCTTTGCCCACTTCACTATCCACCCAGATTGTACCACCCATCAACTCCACCAACAGCTTGCTGATGGGCAGGCCTAAGCCGGTGCCTCCGAATTGGCGGGTGGTTGAGGAGTCCACCTGGCTGAAGGCAGCAAAAATGGTTTCCAGCTTTTCTGCAGGAATACCAACCCCGGTGAAATTAGGATAAGTACAGCAGCAAAAATCAACAGGAGATTCTGTCTATGTTTAAAGGTCAAGAACCTTCTCCTTTTTAAATACTGGCTATTTACCTATTACCGTACTGGCTGCCAACGTTGCGGTACAGCAACCATAATAACTTAACATAACAGGAAAAAAAAACAATGACTTATATCAGAAATTTTTTTCTATATACTCTCTGTGTCCTCTGTGGCTAAAAGAGATCGTTTTGAAGATGTACGGAACCAATTGGAGTGTTACAGGACCCCTTTGCAGCAGGACTCAAGGGATTTGGAGACGCAATCAATTGCAGCATTGCACAACCAATTTGCAGCAGATTTGAAGCACATTGAAGCAGTAAAAAGGCAATTCGAAGCAAAAATTCAACATTTCTATCTACCCGTCCTGGAACTTCAAGGCGTCTCGCCTCTTTTAACACGTTGGATAATACAACTCTTTCTTTTTTCAGCCACCCGCCGGTTGAAAATGTGATAAACTTCCCGGCTAAACTGGCGGCCTTTAATGAAGCCTCTTCCGCTGTAAAAAGTTTTCTGACGGGTACTCCTTTCAACTCCTTTTCTTTATATCCCAATAAATCCAACGTGGCTTTATTTACACTGGCAATATTTCCTTCCATTTTTAAGAGTATTAAGCAGTCATACATGGTAGAAATAATATTTCTTGCTGCTGTAACCGGAGTGATAGTCAAAAATTTATATTTAACCATTGCATAGGCAACGCCAAATGCCAGTATAAGCACAAAGAAATCAGCAATGTTGGGTATGGCATAAATATTCATTACTCTGGGTAGAATAACATCGGTAATAGTACCTAAAACAAGACCGATTAAAACAGTAACAAAAATAATTTTTGCTTGCTTTTTTGAAATGGGATTCCGGGTATATCTCATAAAATGAACCGTTACATAGAGTCCGATCCCCATAAAAGAAAGATAATGAAGATGCAAAAGATAGGGCCAAATCGTACTGCTGACTTGAGTCCTCCACCCGTAATATTCTTTAACAGGCTCTACAAATAAGGAATTTGTCCATTGTGTATAAATAAGTACCAAAGGATTAAAATTCAAACGTTTCCATTTTTTTGGAGGAATGGGCTTGATTTATTTTTATTTTTGTGTATAGTATTGGTGAGGAGGTAAGAATGAAAAAAACAATATACGTGGTTGTTTTTCTTCTCATTTTCGTTCTGCTGTTGGGATTCACCAGCGGATGCAAGAAAGTTGAAATTGACGAGTTCACCTGGGAGCTAGTGGAAGGGAGTGGTTCTTATTCGTCGCAAACCAACACCAGCTCCCTGAAGCTGAGCGGCATTTTATCTATTGTACAGCCTCGAATCGCATATGAGCCTCTGAAGGCAAACATTCTTGATTGGAGATACTATCTCCTGGAAGGAGAAGCACCTGTAGTGGCGATACATCCCTTCAACTACGCTTCGATTTTCGGAGACATTTTTCCAAGCATCAGCGGTTGGCAGGAAGACTTTCTCTGGGTACAGATACAGGTGGAGACCATTGATGGAGATATCTTTAATGGAGCAACCCCGGATGTAATGGAGATTTCCCTTGCTATTGAAGACGAAAAAGGTAATTTATACAACATGGTAGCCAGGGCACCCTTTGAATTTACCAGGGATTAATTAAAAACTCCTGCTGCGTTGGCTTGCCCTGGAACGCGCCGAGTCCCAAAAAGTAGGTGTCTACATGTATACCATCCCACCCATGACCTATATTATTGCGGCTCTACTTTTAAAAGAAAGCATTAGTTCTAATTTGATCATTGGTACGCTGATAGTACTGACCGG
>WVZO01000357.1 GCA_011772425.1 Candidatus Aminicenantota bacterium | reverse complement strand
ACAGACAAATTAAGGAACTTTATCCCGAACTCAAAATACAAGCGGAGCAAGACCCTGAATTAAAGAATTACGTGGAAAACTTTGAAAATGAAATGAAAGGCATATCTACATTCTGCAAGGACTTTTTCGAAAAGTATTCGCTTGGCGGCGGTGGGATCGAATTCTTTAGAGATTTTGAAAAACTCAAAAACGAACTCGAAACTAGTTTGCAAGAAGAAAAGGACCTTCTCACGCGGAAGGAAAAGTAAAGAAAAAGAGGGGATTTGTTCTGTCCTGGCAGAACTCCTGGAAATGCATATCATTCCGTACTTTTGATTTTTTTTCTTTCAAACTTACCCGTGGAGTTTCCCTACAGCAGAATATTTATTGCCAAAGGAAAACGTTTGTAAATAGAAAATCGTCTTTAATAGGGGATTTTGAGAGATTAGCAGTTTGGCATCTTTATTGCTCTATAAAAAGTGGAATTTGGCAGAAGTCAAATTCCCGGTTGGATCTAGTGTCCAGCTAATCCATCAACTAAAAACTATAAAGGAGGAAAGAAAAATGAAAAAGAAAATCAACAACAAACTGGTTTTGAACAAGAAAACCATAGCCAACCTGGGGTTGTCCGAAATGAAACAGGCCAAAGGCGGCGATTACACAGATGATCCCTGTTTACCTTCAGCAGGCTGTACGCCAGATTGCCCCAGCGACCAGGGGGCAGTATGTGCGCCGGAAACCGCTTATCCTACCGGGCATTCTTGCTTTACGATTTGTTGGGATTGCTGGGTTTCAGTTCCCGGGTTTTGTTAATCGTACCTGCATGTTACCGCTCATTCGGTTTAAAACCCATAACATGTAACAGTTTAATCAGGGGATCACAGTTGGCAGCAAGATTTAAAACGTTTATGGCATGGATAGTGCTGGACTTATAAGCTGTCAACTGTGATCCTGACTGTTTAAGCGGGGAAGAGAATCCCATCCTTCCAGGTTTTGGTATTGCAAAATCAGGAATTTATAGTACAATCTTTTTTAGTCAGGAGGTTTGAATTCGTTTGAGACGACGTTGCATTTATTTAGTTGTTATTTTGCTGGTTTCGCTTCCGGTTCAGGGCGAAGAAACATTCGAAAAAAAAGTGGCAAAACTGGAAAAGCGGTTGCAGGAGGTCACTGGAAAAGAAAAAATCGACACCTTAAATCTCTTGTGTTTCTATTTTTATAAAAGGCAGCCCAACCGGGCGATAACTTACGGGCGCCAGGCTTTGAAACTGGCAGAAAAAATAAACTATGATAAAGGAAAAGCCAACGCATTAATATATCTGGCAAACGCGTACCGGGTGAAGGGAAATGCAAAAGAACCCTTTAAATATGGACGAGAAGCCCTGCGTATATTTAGAAACCTGGGGGATCAACCAGGCACAATAAATGCATTGAACACCCTGGGATATCTATATCGCAGCATAGACAATTATGAAGAAGCCCTTAAATACCTTGTTGAAGCCCTGGAGATTTGCGAGACAGTGGGATATCCCCGGAAAAAAGAAGGAATTTATTACCAGTTGGGCAATCTCTATCTCAGGTTAGAAAACCCGGAAAAGGCAATGGGGTATTTTCAACGTGCATTTAAATCTGCCGAAAGCGTGGAAAACCGGGAACGGATGGCTTCTCATTTGAATAATATCGGTCTTGCCTACAGAGAACTCGGACAATATCTTCAGGCATTGGATTATTTTAAAAGGGCCCTGGACCTGTCCACCCAAATGAAAGACCCTTATGGAATCACTGCCGCTGCCGGTAATATCGGTTTTATCTACGGGCAATTAAACAATTTCGCCAAATCCCTGGAATACCTGCATAAAGCTGTCGAAACAGCAAAGGAAAACGGCAATATGAAAGGTGTTGGCGACAATTTAACCCATATTGGATATCAATATTTCAAACGTAAAGATTATACTCAGGCAGGCGTCTATTATGAAAAAGCACTTAAAATTGCCAAAGACATTAAAGACAACACCAGCATAAAAAAAATTTATGAACATTTCTCAAACTTATATATTGCCCAAAATGATTATAAACGGGCAATGGACTATTACATAAAATTAAGCGATATCAAAGATCAAATGATCAATGAGAAAAAAAATCAACAATTGTTGGAACTCCAGGAGCGCTACGAAGCCGAAAAACGAGCCAGGGAAATCGAAACGTTAAGGAGAAAAAACAAAGTTAAAACCATCACCCGGAACGCCTTTATTGCAGGTTTTATACTGGTACTGGTTATCCTGGCGTTCGTCTTTAANNAGATCGAAATTTTAAGGAGAAATAATAAAATTAAAACCCTCACCCGGAATGCCTTTATTGCAGGTTTTGCACTGGTACTGGTGATGCTGGTTTTTATCTTTAAAAAGTATTTGTACCTGTTTTCCTTCTGGAAAAAACAGAAATATTTCGGGCAGTACCGGTTGATAAAAACCCTTGGGGCAGGCGGAATGAGCACTGTTTTTAAGGCCCACAGCATCAGGGATAAAAATCAGATCGTGGCCTTAAAAGTTTTAAAAGATGAACTCTCCAGGCGAGAAAGCAACCGCAGGCGATTTAAACAGGAAGGAACCATTATCGATAAACTCAACCACCCTAACATAATCAAAATTTTTGAGCGGGGCGAATATCATGAAAAACTATTTATTGTCATGGAGTTTTTAGAAGGGAGAACCCTGGCGGAAAAGATAGAAACAGAGGGTATGATCCCCCTTCAAGACAGCCTGCATATCATGAGGCAAATCACCGCTGCATTGACCTTTATTCACCGCGCCAATATTATTCACCGCGACCTGAAACCCGAAAATATTATGATCACTGAAAAAGATGGGGATAAGGATGTGGTAAAGCTGTTGGACTTCGGTCTTTCCAAGATGAAATTTCAGTCCTGGATAACCATGACCGGGATGTTGGTAGGAACCGCCAGTTACATGGCGCCGGAACAGATTACCGAACTGGAATCCTCATCTGCCAGTGATATATTTAACCTGGGTCTCATTTTTTACGAAATGCTGACTGGCAGGGTGGCTTTTTCCGGGGACTCCCTCACCCAGATTGAGAGGCAAATCCTTTATGCCACGCCTGCCGCTCCTGGTGTACTTCGTCCTGGAATCCCGGGAGAGTTGAGTGATCTTATCATGCAAATGCTTTCCAAAAACCCGGATCAACGTCCCTCTGTGGAAACCGTATTGACCCGGTTAAACCGTTAAACCACGTGAATCATGGAGTTTATGGTTCTTCGGTATAGCAGGTGTTGTCTGACTCTTTATGTCGCCCATCATATAAGGTCTCACAGCCATCACATGTCTCCAGCGTTATCGTTGTACATCCACCTTTAACGATCTCCATCTGCCGGGGACTGAGGTGAACAATGGTTTCCTTCTTTAAAGACAAATATTTACCCAATACTTTCTTTTTCATTGGTTCCTCCTTTATTCATTATTTTTTTACTTGTTTGTGTATTCGTTCGTTGGCTTTGATTTTAATTATTATAACATGTTAAACCAAAAGCCGCAATACAAATGCAATTTTGTTACCAAAATTACTGGTATTCCTATCCGGGCATCAAACCAGGTTTTTTTTAATGCTGCGCCTGGAGTATTTTCAAGGTAATCTCCCTATAGGGGGATTGAAGGATTTCAAAATGAGCTGCGGAAGAGGAAAAAGGTTGTATATAACGGTTTTTCTCATGTTCTGCTGTAAGGAAATAAATCCCCTGTTTCCGGGGACAAGCAACTATGGCGTTGCCGCGGGGTTGCAATTATGGCTGTTTTTTATTATAATCAGGCCATATTACATATTTAAACGACTGTTGGTCAGACAACATCAAAGGAGCCTACTTTTATGATTGAAACAATTAAATCCAAATTGTGGGATATTTTAAAGGAAAAAAAAATTTCACTGGCCATGATTTATAACCGTGAAGGGGAGGTGCTCTGGTATCGGGGACGACGAATTCGCAGCAAATGGGTGCAAGAAGGAGAAGAATTTTGTAAAAGCTATATATTAAAAAGTATGGAAAATGGTGAGGCAGTGGACCAGGATAATGTTTACATTACTTATTCAGGGGATGGCTTGTCCGAATCTGCCGAACGGTTAAGGATAAAGAGCATTCTTATCCTGCCTATTGATCGCGATTTTTTTCTCTATGTGGACAGCGGGACCCAAATGACCTTAAGCGAGAGCGAGAGGGTGTTAATCCGGATGCTGGGAAATCTCTTAACCGAAGCCATTCAAAAAATCAAGAGAAGCCACGACGGGATCGGCGGCATTTCTGGGCAAAGTGAGGCCATCAAACAGGTAAGGAATATGGCGTTGAAGTTTTCCCTGGAAGAGGATTGTGTGCTTTTACTGGGGGAGACGGGAGTGGGGAAATCCTATATGGCGGAAATCATCCATAACTATTCCGGGCGAAAAGGTAAATTCATCGTTGCCGACACCACCACCATCAATGAAAATCTTTTCGAAAGTGTAATTTTCGGGCATAAAAAAGGCTCTTTTACCGGGGCCATTGATGATAGGCGGGGACTGGTAAATGAGGCCAATGAAGGGACCCTGCTTTTTGATGAAATTTCCGAAGTGCCTCTTTCCTTCCAGTCCAAACTATTACGCTTTATTGAGACGAAAAAATACCGGGTGTTGGGGGACCCGGCAGAAAAAGCTTCCGATGTCCGCATCCTGGCCGCCACCAACCGGGATTTGAAACAGTTAATCAGTGAAAAAAAATTCCGGGAAGATTTATTCTACCGTTTAAATATCCTGGTACTTACCATCCCCCCGCTGAGAGACCGAAAAGAAGATATCAAAGTCGTGGTGAATGAAAATCAAAGGCATTTAAAGGGCAAAGAAATTGGGGAGGGTTTTTGGAAGGCGATCTTAAACTACCACTGGCCGGGAAACTACCGGGAATTGTTTGCCGTACTCAAACGGGCTGGCATCCTCTGCGAGTCTCCTATCACCGGAAAAGATATAGAGAAAATGATCGATAAGTACGATATGGTGATGAATGAAACAAAACAAGCCAGTAATATAGATACTGCCTGGCAAGAACTGGAATCGGGGAAAAATTTTTGGCAAGTGGTAAAAGAACCTTTTATGAATAGGGAATTAAACCGTGGTGAAGTAAAATCCATAATAACCCGGGCGTTAAGACAGGCCAATGGCAGTTACATCAATGCCCTGGAATTTTTGCATCTTGACCGGTCAGAGTATAAAAAATTCATGAAATTCATTCATAACAATCGATTCCAGTTCATCAGGGTACCGGAATGATTTTACCATTGTTTACTCTTTTAAAAAGGAAAAATCGCCGGTTTGATTGAAGTTTTGAAGTTTTTCCAGGAGTTCTTCGTCCCCTTCTCCGCAAAAAGACCCCCCGGAAACAGCCAGTCCTTCGTCATTCAAACCGATGTAGAGAGAGATTTGTTTCCATTGGGCAGCCAGTACAACTTTTTGAACACTTTCCAGTTTTGGCGGCTTATAATTTCCTTTTCGGAATTCGGTTTCAAGTACAGTTCCCCTGGCCACAAACGTGGGATTTAGATGCATATTGATTTCGATGTTGTGTTGGCGGGAGATCGTGTCCAGGTAGTTAATACCCTTGACGATATCTTCAATGGCAGCTTCTTCTGACATTCCCGGAACTGGTTTCAGCATGAAGTAAGTTTTTAATTTAAAACCGTATTGGGCAGTTTTTTCCACCATGCTTTCAAAGGTCTCCATGCTCACTCCTTTATTGAAAATCTCGTTTCTTATTCTG
Source organism: Candidatus Aminicenantota bacterium (assembly GCA_011772425.1). Classification (GTDB taxonomy): domain Bacteria; phylum Acidobacteriota; class Aminicenantia; order UBA2199; family UBA2199; genus JAKAGC01. The sequence continues at coordinate 4,538 of WVZO01000357.1, read as the reverse complement.
TCATCGAAAGCTTCGAAGCCGACGGCTAATTCGAGGTTAGTAGAGGTTTTGCCTTCTTGCAACGCCCGATGCAGCACTTCCAGTTCCTCCATGTCCACATACTCCGGCCGTGTCTCCAGTGTCAACACCGAGATATTGGGACAATTCATGTTCATTTTGGCTACAAAATAGATTAGGGCAGTGGTGGAAAAGGTAAACTCATCCAACACAGAACCGTTATTAGAGAGAATGATCTTCCGAAGGTTTTCTTTCTGTTCCCGGGAGAGAACAAAATCGAAGATGTGATCAATTTGTTTCATGATATCATAGAAAGGCACCTCGAACTGAGATTCCCGGGAAGGTAAGTTGCATCCCAGGCATCTGGCCCAACGACAGGTACGGGTATAGAGAACCAAAAACAGCGTTAATCCCTCTGGTGGATGCTGAAACCAATAATCCGATGGTAAACGGGGATTATGAGCTTCCAGGAAATCATAAAACTTTCCAGTCTCCTGGTTGATTTTTTTGATAATATCTGTGAATTGATTGTTGTCCATTACCATTTGATTCTACAGTCCTACCTGGCTATTACTTTCATAGTTCATGACTGTGTTGAAATAAAAGTCTTCCAGGTCTGCTCCCTCGCCTTCAGACATTTTTAACAATTGCTCCAGGCTATCTTCAACAATGATTCGTCCATCAACGATGACACCAATCCGTTGGCTGACCTCCTGGGCCAGGGAAAGAATGTGAGTGGCAAAAAGGGCCATTGTACCACCTTCAGAAACTTTTTTGAGATGGATTTTGAATTTGCGGCCCACCAGGGGATCAATAGAGTTTAACGGTTCATCCAGCAGCAGGATATTCGGCTCTACCATCAACGCTTGGGTAAGCAGTAACTTCTGACGTGTTCCTGCCGAATACGTTTCCACCAGTTCGTGCCGAAAAAGCTCATATTCAAAGTAACTAAAGAAAAAATCGAATTTTTCTTTCCGTTTAGACGAAGGAAGTTTATACAGGTCCGCGAAAAAATGAAGATGCTCTTCACCGGTTAGCTTCGGGTAGACAAACGGCTGATCCGGCACATAGGCAATGGACTGCTTTAATTGACTGTGGTCCCGATGGTAGACCTCGCCATTTACAAAAATTTCCCCACTGTCCGGTGAAATCAAACCAGCAAGGATTTTTAAGGTAGTCGTCTTACCGGCACCGTTGGGTCCCAACAGGCCATAGATCTCTCCTTTTTTCAATTGCAGGTTAATCCCCCGCAGCGCATAACGACCATTAAAGGTTTTAACCAGGTTACGTATTTCCAGCATTTTTTCCGTTTTTGCCTCCGGCGGCCAAGGACCTTTTTAGAAAAAAGGTCCCTGGACCTCCAAAAACTTTTCATATGCGGAAAGTCATTGTACCATGCTTCCCTGCATCTTGCCAAATTATATTCACTTTAATCCGTTCTTTCTCATTTTATAATTGTCATAAGGCAAAATAGTAGCAAATTTTCAGGAAAAAAGAAACAGTTCAATTGACTTTTTTGTCGATTAAATTTATGCGTTGCAATTTTTGTGTATTTGCTATAGAATACTTCTCTAGCGTTTGTAGGTATCAATCGAACTTTTTACTAATATTCTGTAAAAACGCGCAAAAAAAACAAAGTTTTCCCGAATGGTACCTTTCAAATGTCATGAACGACGCCTATAGGCTGGGGACGCCGTCCCCTTTTGTGAAAATAAAAAGAAGGAGTAAAATGATGCAGGGAATTAGTCGAGAAAGGGCAATTGGATTCGGTCACCAAAAGCGGTTTCTGGCTGGGAAGTGCTGAGTTCCAGATGGACGGCAAGTTGTAAGTACCCGTGCATTTGCCATGTTTAATCCAGTGAATAAGGCTGAAGAGACGGCCCGGGTTGTCTGCCGCGGCGATTTGAGGAAGTATTATCGTTTTCGGCCGGCCAGGTTTTATGGTGGTATTGCTACCACGGATTGCGTCGGCTGCGGCCTGCGCTGCCTGTTTTGCTGGTCCTGGCAGAACCTGGTAAAACCTGAATCTGCCGGCTTTTTTTGTTCACCCAAAGAGGTTGCTAAAAATCTTTTGAAAATCGCCCGCAAGAAACATTTTTACCGGCTCAGGATCAGCGGCAATGAACCCACCATTGCTCGGGAACACCTTCTCAAAGTCCTTGAACAAATCCCGGGGGAGTTTCGCTTTATCCTTGAAACCAACGGCATACTAATCGGTCACGATAAAACCTATGCGGAGGATTTAGCCAGGTTTGAAAACCTGTATGTAAGAGTCAGCTTGAAAGGTACGACTGAAGAAGAATTCTCTGCTTTAACCGGGGCAGCGCCCTCAGGTTTTGAGCTGCAAATCAAAGCGTTGGAGAATCTCTATCGAGCCGGAGTACAGGTACATCCCGCAGTGATGATCAGTTTCTCACCTTTAAACAATCTCAAACCCCTCCAGCAAAGGCTTGCCAAAATCACCCCGGCATTCAGGAATATCGAAATCGAAGAGTTGATGCTGTACGGCCATGTAGAGGAACGCCTGCGAAAAGCAGGATTCCAGCAGACAGTAGGTCAGTGAGTCAGTAAATTAGTAAGTCAGCGAATTCTTACGATGATATCTTTGCGATTCATTTCGCCGTTTTGATTTTTTACCACGAACACCAGGTGATAATGTCCAAAGAATCCCGGGGCAGTAAGCCAATAGAATGTACCGGTTTTGGCATCCAGGGTTGATCCCGGGGGCAGCGGCCGAAGTTGCTTACCCACCACCATATAACCTGCCATTACCAGGGAACCCTCTGATACCTGCAATTCGATCCTCTCAAGCTGGTTGATTTCGATGGGTGTTACGCCTCTACTATCAACAGGGACTGCTGCTGCTTCGATGTCTTTCCTGAATCCTTTCTTAATTTTTGTTGGCACCTGGGTTTGACGGGGAAGCTGGTGGACATCTTCAAATTTAAAATACGGCTGCTGTTGAATGCGGCTTTTTGCCCTTTCTTCCGGACTTCCTATATTTTCTATGGTAAAGAAGCGGCTGCCGATTCCATCGGTGTTCCCGGCGTCATCCGCAGCTGTCCAATAAATAGTATGAACGCCATTGGCATAGGCAGTGGTATCAAAATTAAAATAAGCCATGGCACCATTGGAATTGGCATAACCGGGGAATAAAGTGGCAATATCTTCCCGGTAAACATTGTACGTGGGATGCCCGAGTTTTACGCCGTCTACAAATACGTTAATAGTAGAGCCGTCTGTGGGTATGGCATTGGGTTGTGGGGTCAATACCCAGCCCTGGTTCCTGAAATCGGTGCCGGAGGCTGTTCCGCCCTGGGTTGGCGTGTCGATAGCGCCGAAGGGTTTCACTGCATTGGCATTGTCGCAAGTGATGGTTCTGGTTCCCAGGGTTGCCTCGTTACCTTCGGCATCGGTAGCAATGGCATGAAGGGTGTAGGTGCCGTTGCCCCCATTGGGAAGGAAGTAGGTGAGCATCATGTAGCCCCATCCTGCCCGGTCATTCATCGGGTAATCGGGATACAGGAGTTCGACATCGGGGCGTGCGCCTTCCACGAATACCGCATCCCCGATATACGACAGGGAACCGTTTTCTTGCAGGTATATCTTGACACTTTCGACTTCGATGTCATCCAATGCCCACCCGGTTACAGGTACACTGCTGCGAACGGTGGAACCGTCGAGGGGTGTGGCAAAATCACCAAAAGGCGAACTGGTGGAACTGTACACCTTGAGCATGACCTCTACCGTTTGTGGGGAATTGACCGCATCAGGGTCGGATACGGTTATTGTCCCGGTATATTGACCTGCACCTAATCCTGAAGCATCCAGGGAAACGGATACAGAACCTGCATCTGTACCGGATCCAGGGGTAAAGTTAATCCATCCCTGATCTGCCGATACTGTCCAATTTAATGTTCCGCCGCCGCTGTTATTGACCAGGAAAGATTGGGAACCCGTGGAAGCCCCGAAGATATCAGTGGCAAAATTCAGTTTATTTTTGCTAAGAGAAATTTCGGGTTTCTCACCAGGGACAGCATACGTGTAATCCTGGTAAATTTTTTCAGAGGTCACATTGGTGTAGGTACGGCTGGCGGGCACAAAAGTAAAACCTGTCAGAGACGGGGTAACGGTCCCGGACCAGCCGTGTTTGACAGCATTGGAGTAATAGCCGGTGTCATCTGTGGTAACGGTGCCGCCATTGTTTGAAAACTCCAGGGAAACACCAGGGATCCCTGTGCCGTCAGGTTGCCTGACAATACCGGAAATCGTATACCTTTGGCTCAGTCTGTATCCCACATAGTGTTCGCTGGTCATGCTTGTAGTTAAGTTAGTATAACTCCGTATTATGGGCTGGAATGTCCACCCGGCTTTTATGGGTCTCACCGTGCCGGACCAGTTGTAAGCGACCTCAAGCGAATAGGTCCCATCCGGACCTGTTATGTCAGAGCCGCCGCCGGAATGGGTCACGTTAACCCCCGGAACCGGATTGGTATCACCATCCAAAATACTACCTGAAATGATTATGGTAACGGTGGTCC
>WVZO01000687.1 GCA_011772425.1 Candidatus Aminicenantota bacterium | reverse complement strand
CCCCAGTCAAAATGTAAGCATCCCCAGTCACGATGTACGCGCTCCCAGTCAAAATGTAAGCGCCCCCAATTACGATGTACGTGGCCCCAATCAAAATGTAAGCGTCCCCAGTCACGATGTACGCATCCCCAATCGGAATTCAGGCTTATCCAATAAATTTGCAGTCGTCTACTGAGTTGTTGATGGATTATTTACTTGGCACCTATTCGTTGACCAATATGGAAACCTGAGATATGAAAAAAGATAGTAGATTCGATCTACATCTACCAGCTTCCGGGCAACAAGGAATTACCCCCTGGAGAAACACTTTTTTCTCCGGGAGAAAACAGATTATCTCCGGGACAAACCGATTTATCTTGGCAGCAATAGTATTTTTTTAGTCAAGAAATGAATCATTTCAGGGCTTGAAATTGGTGAAAGTACAAAGTCGCCAGGCAAGAAATCTCATTCTTTGCATTGCTGTTTTGACGTTTTGACGCACCGTCACCCTCCTGCACCCTCCTGGCTTCACTGCACATCAGAGTTTTGTCATCGAAGGTGCCAGGTACTTTATTCTTGCCGCAGGCGATTTAAACTTGCCCGCAGTGGGTAACGCACCTTATCTCTCCTACCGCACGGGCACCCAATTAGCGCGTCAGAATTTACAAGTCCTTTGACGCATCTAAATTATGAATGATGAGTGATGAATGATGAAATGAATGTTGGTACGCCGTCATTGATGTTCTTTTTCATCATTCATCATTCACAATTCATCATTAGCTTTTTAAACTTATGTCCATCCTGAAAATACTGTGCCTCCGGCGGCCAGGGGCCTATTTGGTTGGGTAAGGTGAGTAGGGTGAGTAGGGTGAGTAAGGTAAGTAAGTTGAAGGCTTCCCCAAACGTTTGAAATAACTACCGTTTTATCAATACATGTAAATCCCTTGGTCTGTTATTTGTATGGCTGATTCAGGTAAGGAAGCCTTCGAGATGGTCCGAAGGGCCTTCTGAGGGTGGCGACGCTATGCGCCTCGCCGAGGGCCTGGACCCCAAAAAAAAATTTTTTTTGTTGAAAAATTTGGATTATTATACTATAATTAGAGTATAATTAGCGTACAATTGGTAATGTAAAAGGAGCCTTTGTTATGAGGAATTAAAACGTCAAGAGGAAAAAAATGAGATATAAAGCAAATATTTTGGTTGTTGACGACGATATATCGATTTTAGAAGGTGTGGCCATCATATTAAGAAATGAAGGGTATATCGTGGATACGGTGTCCAGGGGAGATGAAGCCTTGAAAAAATTGGAGCAAGATCATTATGCTGTTGTCATTGTCGATTTAATGATGCCTGGTATGGACGGAATCGATCTTTTGCAAGAAATAAAAAGGAAGAAACCCGATATAACCGTAATCATGATCACTGGATACCCATCCATAAAGACTGCTGTAAAATCGATCAAGTTGAGTGCTTTCGATTATATACCCAAACCCTTTACCCCGGATGAATTACGCAGCCTGGTGGCAAGGGCCCTGGAAAAAAGGCAAACGTACGAAGAAGTTGCAGAAAAATTGGGTATAGAAGAGGAAAAGTTAGTAGAAATTGCCATACCCGATGATTTGTATTGCATACCCGACCATTCCTGGGTAAAACAAGAAAAAGACGGTAATGTGCGCATTGGCGCCCATCATACTCTTATTAGAACCGTTAAAGGTATTGAAGCCATTGACTTTCCTGGGAAAAATGAAACCAGGTATCAGGGTGAAGTTTGTGTGAGAATCACTGATTCTCATAACCAGGTACTCCGATTATGGACCCCGGTAACCGGCAAAGTTATAGAGGTCAATGAAGAAGTCGGAGAAAACTTTTCAAAAGTAATTCATGACCCTTATGAAAAGGGTTGGTTGGTATTAATCGAACCGTTACATTTAGAAGAGGATCTTAAAAATTTAACACCTCTGAAGACCTAAATAAAAAATGAAAAAGGAGATCGATCATGGAGATTTTAAAAATTTCAAAAAATGATTTCATCTCTTTCATCGCCAAAAAGCTCACTGAAAACGAATCCAAAACCATCGGCGTGGTAAAGAAAGGCTCCCACTATGTTTTTGCCGAATTGAACTCATCTGCTGAACTTTGTCTTGATTATGATGTGACGCTGCTCCCACCCAAAAAATATTTTCAACCCCCAAAGGAAGTACTGTTAAAATTTACCCCCAAAAAACCGGAGTCTTATGTGGCTGTAAACACCTGTGAGCCGATAACCATCATTGGTATTCACTATTATGACCTGGTAGCCATTTACCTCATGGATAAGGCATTCTCTGAGGATGAAAGAGATGAACACTACATGAAAAAGAGAGAGAACTCTCTTTTAATCGGTATCTATCCCACGAAACACTTCAAACACCGGTTTGCCCGGTCGGTTACCCGGGGTCAATGCCGCAAAGTGGCCGATTTGATGTTGGTTCATATCGGGGATGATTTTGTGGTAGAGGTTCTAACTGAAAAAGGCAAAAAATACCTGGAAGGAGCCAAAACAGTGGAAAATGATTATTCGCTTAGTGAGATTGAAGATGCCAGGAATATTGTCAAAGATGACCAGAAAATCCCCGTACCTGTTGAACTGATCCCCGACTACCTGGAAAAAACTTATGCCCATCCGGCCTGGGAACATTTTGGCGATAAATGTTTCTCCTGCGGTTCTTGCGTCCTGGTTTGTCCCACCTGTTACTGTTTTGATGTAAGGGAAGAGGTAGAGCTTTCATTGGCAGAGGGTAAGCGGATCAGGGTCTGGGACGGGTGTATGCTGGAAGACTTTGCCCGTGTTGCCGATGGGCATAATTTCCGCAGCGAGAGAGGCTCACGGTTCAGGCACCGGACCTTCAGGAAAGGGAAATATCTTCCGGAAAAATACGGGTACTTCGGGTGTGTCGGCTGCGGCCGCTGCGCAGATGCCTGTACCGCCGATATTGCCGGCCCCGTAAAAGTATTAACGTATATAGAAGAGAATAAATAACACGTAAACCAGGAGGAAAAAATGTGTGCACATGAAAATTACGAATGCAGGGAAGAAAGAGAAATTCAAGAAAACTCGATATACCTGCCCGGGGTGGCGACTTTAACCAGGAAGGAAATATTCACCCCCTTTGACACGTTTTTTGAATTTGAACTTAAGGACCGTTGTTTAGGCCATTTACCCGGTCAATTCGTGGAGGTTTCCATCCCAGGCATCGGTGAAGCCCCTATCTCTATCTCTTCTCCCCCTTCCGATAGCAAAACCTTCGAGATGGTAATCAGGAATGTGGGTACAGTCACCAATGCCGTCCATTCGTTGGCAATTGGCGACTCCATCGGTATCAGGGGACCTTACGGCACGTCTTTCCCCATGGAGAATCTCAGGGGGAAAAGCCTCCTGTTCATTGCCGGGGGAATCGGCCTGGTGCCCGCCAGATCGGCCATTCTTTATGCCTTGCAGCATAGAGAGGATTACAAGGATGTCACCATTCTATTTGGCTGCAAGGACCCGACGCAGCGGCTTTTTGTCAATGAATTGCAAGAATGGAAAAAAAGAGACGATATCGTATTTCATGAGACTGTAGATACCACTGAGCTTTCTACCTATATTGAATTGACCCACATGGACATATCCTATCGAGGCCCGGTGGATGAATGGAAATCCAAAGAATGGACCGATAATGTGGGTGTTATCACCACCCTGTTTCCCAAACTTACCGCTGTCGATCCGGCTGAAACCCATGCCATTGTGGTGGGACCGCCGGTGATGTACAAATTTGTTATCATGGGACTGCACGACATGGAGTTTGCGGATGACCACATTATTGTTTCATTGGAGCGGCGGATGAAATGCGGCGTGGGAAAATGCGGTCACTGCCAGATGGAAGATTTCTATGTCTGCCAGGAAGGGCCGGTTTTCTATTATGAAGATATTAAACATTTAAAGGAGGCAATCTGATGAGCGCAAAACCGAAAGTGGCTTTTTTTGATTTTGCCTGCTGTGAAGGGTGTCAACTGCAAATAGCCAATCTTGAAGAGGATGTGGTGGGACTGACCAACCTGGTGGATGTGGTTGAATTCAGGGAGGTATTAACAGGAAAAGCTCCCGAATATGATATTTCCTTTGTTGAAGGTTCAATAACCAGGAAAGACGATGAAGAGAGGCTTAAAGATATTCGCAGCAGGTCAAAACTACTTGTGGCTTACGGCCAGTGTGCCGTTACCGGCGGCATAAATAGACTGAAAAATCAATGGCACAGCCTGGATGCCGTGAAAAAAGAGGTATATGGCGATAACTATAATATGCCTCACCTGGACACCTATCCCACCCAGGGTATCGACGCGGTGGTAACGGTTGATCTTTACATTCCCGGCTGCCCTATCGATCGTGACGAGTTTTTAAGGATAGTAAAAGAGTTACTTCTTGGCAAAAAGCCCGGATTAGCGAATTATCCCGTATGCGTGGAATGTAAATTCAAAGAAGATGTATGCCTCTTTGATTTTGGTATTGTCTGTTTAGGGCCATTGGCACGGGCAGGCTGTGGGGCCAAATGCCCGTCAAACGCCGCTGCTTGCGAGGCGTGTCGAGGTACCGTGGACAACCCCAACACCCATGCCATGCATGAAATCCTGGAAAAATACAACTATACCGTTGACCAGATAAAGAGAAAAATCAATATTTTCGGAGTCAACCCGGAGGTATCAAAATGAGCAGTAAAAATAATATAAACATCAATCTCCATCATATTACCCGTGTGGAGGGTCATGGGAACATCGTAGTGAACGCCAACGAGGGTAAGATAGAAAAAATCCAGTGGCAGGTCCCCGAAGCCCCCCGGTTTTTTGAGGCAATGGTTGTGGGCAGGGATTATAACGATATAGCCACCATCACGTCGCGAATTTGTGGTATTTGTTCCATCGGTCATACCTTTGCCTCGCTGAAAGCCACGGAAGCAGCCCTGGGTATTGAAATTTCCCCAACCACACGCGTTTTAAGGGAATTGCTCATACACGGCGAAACACTGCAAAGCCACATTCTTCACGTGTGTTACCTGGTAGTCCCCGATCTATTGAAAGTCAATAGTGTACTTCCCCTGGTTGAATCCCACAAAGATGTAGTCCTCCTGGTGACGAAGTTGCACCGGCTGGCCAACGAGTTGTGTGAAACAGTCGGAGGAAGGACCACTCACCCCATCAGGGCCCGCATCGGACGGTTTTCCATGCTCCCGGACAAAAAAGAATTGGCAGGTTTTAAAGAACGATTAACAGCAGCCGTCGATGATTTAAAGACGTTGGCCGAGGTGGTGAAGTCGTTAGCCGGTGCGCTCCCTGATTTTACCAGGGAAACCGAATATCTTTCGCTCACCTGTGATAACGAGTATGCCTTTTATGACGGCCGATGCACCACCACGGATATCGACAAAACCATTCCCGCAGCCGAATATAAGAGTGTGGTCAATGAATTTGTGGTACCCCAATCCACGGCAAAATATGGGAAATTCAACCGCGATTCCTTTATGGTTGGAGCGCTTGCCAGGTATAACAATAATTACCAGCAATTAACTCCCCTGGCCGCCTCAGTGGGGGAAATGCTGGGACTGACAGGTATCAATTACAACCCCTTTATCAACAACATTGCCCAGGTAGTGGAAAGTGTCTTTGCGGTTGAGCGGGCCATCGATCATATCAACTGGCTGCTGGACCAGGACCTGGAATTGGAAAACCCGGAAATCAAACCCAAAGCAGGAAAAGGGGTTGGCGCCGTGGAAGTTCCCCGGGGCGTTCTTTTCCATGAATATGAATACGATGATAAAGGAACCTGCGTAAAAGCCAATTGTGTCATCCCCACAAATTTGAACCATAACAATATTCAATTGGACTTTGAAAAAATGGTCCCGGAACTTATGAAGCAGGGTAAAAGTGAAACGGAAATTCAATTTCAACTGGAGATGCTGGTAAGGGCCTATGATCCCTGTATATCCTGTTCAACTCATTATCTTGATGTGGAATTCAAAAAATAGTTGTGAAATATGAGACATGATCTATGAAACGAAAAAAGATGGCAGTTATTGGTTTGGGGAACCGGCTTCTTGCCGATGAAGGAGCAGGGCTGCATGCCATTGATCTTCTTAAAGAGAAATTGATATATGAAAATGCACATGCAGCGATCGATGTTGACCTGGTTGAAGCCGGGACCCCGGGGATGAACCTCCTGCATCAATTTGACCAGAGAGAAAAAATCATATTCATCGATGCCGGCAATTGTGGAATGAAACCCGGTGAATATATAAGATTTTTGCCCGAAGAGGTAAAAAGCCGTAAGAAATCAAAAAATGACTCGTATTCACTGCACCAATTCGATTTGATCACCTTCCTTGAATTTGCCGGCAGTATGGGCATGACCGGGGAAGTCGAGGTTGTTATTTACTGCATCCAGGCTGCTGAAATAACCATGTCGGAGACGTTAAGCCCTGCCGTAGCCAGGGGCCTGTCATTTCTGGCCCGGGATGTATACAACGAAATAAAAAAAGGAAAAAGAAAAATAACCCCGGGGATGGATATTGCTGCGAATTTGTAGTATTATAAGTGAGTGACCATGGCGCAAGATAAGACTGGAAACGAAGAAGGCAAAGCCCTGACCGTAATGGCCCATGATATTAAAGCCCCACTTTCGGCAGTCGTCAGTATTTTAGGTGTTATTGAAAAAGGCTATGTGAATGATATTGACAAGGTAACAGAATTGGTTTCCCGGGCCCGCCAGAAAACAGAAACCATCATCGCCATGGTCAATGATATCCTTGACTACACGCTCCTGGCAGACAAATCAAAAATGAAAAGAGAGCCGGTTCATCTTTCCCGGCTTCTTAAAGATTCTATCGGTACCATGACACCCGCTGCAAACGATGTGAATATAACATTAACCTATGACCGGGACGCCGGCAGGGGAAAACATGTAAACGGCAGCTATACGTTCCTGCTGCGAGCCTTTAATAATATCATTATGAACGCCATTAAGTACAACAAGAAAAACGGGGAAATCAGCGTCAGTTGTAGGGAAGATATCAAAAAACACACCATTACCATAACCGTCAGGGACACGGGCGTGGGAATACCCAGAGATGAACTGGACAAAGTATTTCATATCTTTGAAAGAGGAACATATGCCAGGAAAAATATCAATGGCGGTCTTGGACTGGGCTTAGCCCTGGTTAAGCAAATTATCGAAGATCATGACGGAGAAATAAAATTAACCAGCACCGTCGGTGTTGGGACAACAATAATGGTAACATTACCACTTTTAAACGTAAACGAAAAAAACGGAGGAACAAATGAGTTATAAAATTTTGATCATTGAGGATGATATCGACGAGTTGGAAGCAAGAAAGATTGTTTTGGAACATAATCATTATAACGTTGAAACCGCAACCGCTGTGGAGGTGGCAAAAGAGATCCTTGAAAGTAAAAAGATCGATCTGATCCTGCTGGATGTCATGATGGAAAAGGACAGCGACGGGTTTAATTTTGCACAAAATATCAAAAACGATGAAAAATATAAACATATCCCTATCATCATGACGACATCAGTTAGTCAGAGGACCGGGTTTAAATTTGATATAAAGGAAGATGGGGCCTTTTTGCCGGTGGAAAAATTCATGGAAAAGCCCATTGACCCTGATGATTTGATTGCAGCCATCCGTGGATTATTGAAGTAATATGATGAAATTATCGATAAGAGCAAAGCTAATTCTCAGTTTTTTGTTAATCCTGATAACCATCGGTATCATTACCGTAGGCGCCGGATTTCATATTATCGGCAAAGGGATTGTAAGAGAAGCGCAAACCAAGGTCGAGATGGATTTAAATGCGGCCCGGGAAGTATACCTGCATAAATTAAAGGAAATCCGGGATGTGGTTCATTTCACCGCACTGAAACGCTTTGCCGTGCGAGAAGCCATTAAACAAAAAAAATATGAGATCGTACTTAACGCACTCAAAGAGAACCGGGAAATAAGCGGCCTGGATGTGCTTTCGGTTGTAGACAGGAATGGTCGTGTGATCGTCAGTTCACGGAACCCCAACCTGGCCGGTGATTACCAGGGAGAAGACCTCCTGGTTAAACGTGTTTTAGCCACCAGGGAGCCTATTTTTTCCACGGTTATTATCCCTCATGACGAGCTGGTTAAGGAATCAGCCGCATTGGCTGAGCAGGCCCGTATCAAACTTGTTCCCACAACAAAAGCAGTTCCCAGGCAGCAAACAGAAGAAACCGCCGGCATGATGCTCAAAGCAGCAGTCCCGGTCATGTCTGATAATAATGAGCTGCTGGGGGTTATCTATGGAGGCGTATTGCTCAACCGCAACTTTGAAATCGTGGATAAGGTGAAGGATACGGTTTACAAAGGCATGACTTATAAAGGCCGGGATATCGGCACAGCCACGATTTTTTTCCAGGATACCCGGATTTCTACAAATGTAAAGAACAAAGACGGCACCAGGGCCATTGGCACCCGGGTATCGGCTGAAGTATACGACCAGGTTTTGAAAAAAGGTAAGACCTGGAAAGACCGGGCCTTTGTGGTTAATGATTGGTATATTACTGCCTACGAGCCCATCAGGGATGCCGGTAACAAAATCATTGGCATCTTGTATGTGGGTATTCTCGAGGCTAAATTTACCGATATGAAAAAAGAAACCGTCTGGGTATTCCTGGGAATCACAGCGGCTGGTTTGATTGTGGCTTTTATGATTTCCTACCTGGTGGCCGGCAGCATAACCAAACCGGTAATCGAATTGGGAACAGCGGCGCAGAAATTGGCAGACGGCGACCTGGACCAAAAAGTCAAAATTAAATCGGGAAAGGAAATCGTAAAATTAGGAAATGCCTTTAACTGTATGATCGAGGCAATTAAAGAGAGAGATGAGCAGTTAAAAGAGCGAACCAAGGAAATTGTGGGAAGGTCCGAAAGACTGGCCATGATTGGTCAATTAGCCGCCGGGGTGGCCCATGAAATCAATAATCCCCTGGGCAGTATTATTATCTTCAGCCATATTCTGCTGGAGGAGCCTGAAATCAAAGACCTTCACAGGAAAAACCTGGAAAAAATAGTCAAGGAGTCCACGCGCTGTAAAGACATTGTCAAAGGGCTCCTGGATTTTGCCCGGCAGACTGAACCTGAAACCAGGCTGGCCGATATCAATGCCGTTCTCAAGTCGACGTTATCTTTAGTGGAAAAACAAACCTTATTCCAGAACATTCAAATAACCACCCGGATCAATGCGGATTTACCACTGGTGGAGATCGATACCACCCAGGTTCAACAGGTCTTTATGAATATCATTATTAATGCGGCTGAAGCCATGAACAGAAAGGGTGAGCTTACCATGAGCACCAGGCTCTCCGCTGACAACCGGTTTGTTGAAATCGAGTTTATTGATTCGGGCTGCGGTATCAACCAGGAGAATCTAAAGAGAATATTCGAACCGTTTTTTACTACAAAAGAAGTAGGACATGGAACCGGGTTGGGTTTAGCCATCAGTTACGGTTTAATAGAAAAGCATAAAGGAAGCATTGATGTCCAGAGCGTCTTAGGCAAGGGCACGACATTTATCATTAAATTGCCGATTAAAGAGAAAATAGAAGATAACATAAATAATTTATCAAAGGAGGTGTGATATGAGTAATCAAAAGAAGATTTTGATTGTTGACGATAATTTGGATTATGCCGAGTCAATCAAGACAATCGTGGAAAGTGGTCCTTATTCAGCAGACGTCGCTACCAGCTCAAAGCAAGCTGTCGATAAATTAGAACAGGAGATACCGGATTTAATTATCCTTGACGTGCTTTTACAAAAGGGTGCCGAGGGGATTATTCTTTCCAGGAAATTTAAAAAGAACCCCAAATTGAAACAGGTGCCTATCATCATGCTTACTTCCATGACCAAACAAACCGGGTTCAAATTTATCAGCGAAGACCCCAGGCACCCCCATTTTTTGCCCGTCGAAGAGTTTGTTGAAAAGCCGGTGGCCCCTAAAGACCTGCTGGCTAAAATTGAGACGCTGTTGTCAACCAAAGAAGCCTCATGATCGCGACCGGGGATACACATACAAAAAAAAATGAAAGATATATCACGTATTTTAGTTATCGATGACGAAGAATCCATGCGGGATTCTTGCAACCAGGTGCTGAGTAAAGATGGGCATCGTGTCGATACGGCCGAAAATGGAATGGTCGGCCTGGAAAAGATAAAGACCTTCAAACCGGACCTGGTCTTAGTGGACCTCAAGATGCCCGGGATAAGCGGTATGGAGGTATTGGAGAAAGTCAACGTCATTGACCCCACCATTGTGGCCGTGGTTATTACCGGTTATGCCAACCTAGAATCGGCCATCCACGCATTTAAACGGGGCGCTTACGATTTTTTGCCCAAACCCTTTACCCCGGATGAGCTGCGCATTATCATTAAAAGGGGCCTGGAAAGAAGAAAATTAATCCTGAAATCCATTGCCCTGGAACAAGAAAAAGAAAGCATGAGGAAGTTTTTTATTACCATGGTCTCACACCAACTGTGCAGCCCCCTGGCCACAGTCCAGCAGAACCTCGAGATTATTCTCGATGGTATCGTCGGTGATGTCCCTGAAAAACAGGAGAAATTGCTCAGGCGCGCCAGGGAATCCATCAGCAGCCTGTTAACACTCATCAAAGACTGGCTGGACCTTTCTAAGATCGAGACGGGTAAGCTGGTGGAAACCTTTGAATCCTTATCCCTGGTTCCCCTTCTTCAAGAAACAATCGAGTCGTTACGGCCGCTGGCCCAGGAGAGAAACATTACCCTTACCCTGCACCGCGATGATGGGGATATTCCTATGATCAACGGTGATCTACAGAGTTTGCAGCAACTGTTTACCAATCTAATAAGCAATGCCATCAAGTTCAATCACCAGGGAGGTCAAGTTAATATTACGCTCCAGGAAAGAGATTCTTATCTAGAAATTAAGATATCCGACACGGGAATCGGAATCGCCGAGAACGATTTACCCTTTATTTTTGACGAATTTCACCGGGTCAGGGGTGATGAAACCCAAACAGTGCCGGGAACCGGGCTTGGTTTATCCATTGCCAGGAAAATTGCCGAAGCTCATTCCGCATCGATAACAGTAGAAAGTCGAGTGGGGGAAGGTAGTATGTTTACCGTTCATTTTCCCAGGGATTGATAAGGAAAAGAGAAAAGGTAACAGCCAAACATTTATACCGTCTATTTATAACGCATAAATTCTTACCCATAACCTGGCATTAAAAAAGACAATATGAGTGTCATCGGAAATACCCACAGGTCCCTGGACAATTAAACGTTTAGGTCCGGAGGTAGATGAGAGTTTTACACTTCGTCGTATCGTTTTTGTGTTTTTGCTGAACAACTTTATTCGTTCCGTGAACACCGTTCGATTATCGTATAAAACCACCACATTAAAGTCAAAGTTTTTTGTTGTTTTGTTTCTCAGGCTAAATTCGATAATTACAGAAACTTTCCCCCGGGAATCAACCAGCGGACTATCTTCCGGGATGTTTAGTGTTTTATTATCCCCGGAGTTTAATTGAAGTATACTCTGTCCATATATGATTTTTAAACCCGGCGGTGATAACTCCACATCTCCATGGTCCAGTTGTGAAAATTTTATAATAGGTCTTGCTGGTCTCACCGGAGTTACAGGTTTAACCGTAAGAGCAGGTTTTTTTACTGTTTGGACACGCGTAAGACACTTGATAATTTTGAACCGCGCGCCGACCCTGGAAATATTGGTATCAACCCCTTTTATTCCAATCGTATAACTCCCGGGTCTGATATGATCCGGCACTTTCCACTGGAATTCACCATCATTTCTCGTATGTTCCGCAATAACCTCAACATTCCGTCTTCCATCGGATGTTTTCAGGTATAATTCAACAAAATTATCAGCAGCACCGGACGTTGTCCAGGTGATTGGATAGGTGGTGCCAATGCACAGGTTGGCATTGGCTTTAGGGCTGTTTATACTTAAGGGCTGCTGCCCATACGTCAACACCCCGACAATAAAAAAGCAACAAATAAAAAAAAGTCTTAACACTTTCATTTTAAGACCTCCCAGTTTTTCATAAGAGAATTTTAAAAGAAATATACATTGATTTCAATTGGTCAGGGAGTTTTTTTATTTTTTTTCACTTATTTGTCCTTTTCGGGCAAAATGATGGGAATAACAATATCATCAAAAGAAGAAGGTTTGTACGGGTCAAAAGGCATCCCTCCATCATCGCTGCGGTTCGGTCCGATACTGTAAAACACCCGCTTCTCCGGGTTACAGCGGTAAGGGGTTCCGGAAAAGGGATCAATGGCCTTATACGTATCCAATTTTTCCAGGTTCTTTTCCAGCCTCAAGCCGGGATCGTATTTTAAATACAATTCCGCGCATATACAGATCAGGTCATTCAACGCCCGTATTTGGTAAGGCAAACGAATGATCCGCTCCATCATCTTGAGTGGCCCCCAGTCATCAAAAATATCAAAGGGAATTTTTTTATTGCCCATCATCTGCCGGATGGTATTTTTGACTGTTTCCCGGCGTTGGTAGGGTGGTTGGTCTCCAAGTTCCAATAACCGCCTATAGGCATTGAGGTAATACTGTTTGATCCGGTTCCTGGGAATATAAATCTTCCAGGATTCCTGTTGGTTTAAAATAGTTACATTGGCGATATAAGTTGAGATAACGGCATTCCTGTGGGTAAAGGTCCGGTTGGGAATTGCCTGCAGTCCTGCCAGGGTCCGGGCATATACATTTCCCGGGCAGGATTTATGGTTCAACAGGCGGGGAAGTAATTCATAGGTTTTCCATAACACCACCCAGGCGAAATAATAATTGCCATATCCTCTTTCACCCCTGGCTGTTTTTAAAAACCGGTGATAAAAGGAAATCTCTTTTAAAATATTTCCCACGGCAGATTCCCATTTTCCTTCGGCGGCATCGATAATATTGACCACATGAAACAGGCGGTGTACTTGAATGATAATTTTAGTGTGCTCATACGTGGAAAAATAAATACCAGGATGCGAAAAATCTTCAACCTTTTTCGCATCCATCAACGTCTGGTACCGCTTTAAAAGAAAAGAACACCCTTCCTTTATTTTTTCGACATCTTCTTTTACCGACAAAAAATACGCCAGGGGGTCTTTCTTTTGCAGCGGGTGCTTCAATGGATTGTAGAGCTTCCAGAATTGCTTCAATAATTTATCATATTTTTCGATTTTCTTGAAGGCATCCTCTCCTCTTTTTATCGCGTTTCTAATTTGTTCCCGTGGATTTTGAGCCCCCGGGGAATTAAATGTTTCCCGGTACCCGGCAATCACTTCGGGAGAGTAGATGTCTACCTCCGGCGGTTCTAAAAAAGCCAGGAAAATGTAAAATCCATTGTCCGGCTCCAACGATGCCGGGGCCAGGTCTTTTTCCGTAAATTCCCCTTTAACCGGGCTCCCCTGGTAGAGCAAGTAACCGAAATACAACATGATTAAAACAAACACCAGGATACCGTATTTAATCAATCTCCGTTTCATCTTACCTCCATGGCAAACCGGCTGAATTTAACGATGAAATCAGGTTTTTCCCCTTCCCAATCGCCCCAAATGTATATTTTCTTATCGTAATCCACAAAAATGGGGAACAGAGCCGGTCTCCTTTCCAGACCCTGTAAAAAAGACTTGCCGCAAGGAAAACCAGGGCTGTCGATATAATCGAGAGTCGCTGCGTTCAAAATATCCAGCCGGAAAACCATTTTCTCAATGTCAAGGTCCCCGATAATACCGATTTTATCCTCACCCGCATCAATGAGACCCAGGTGAAAAATCTTTCCTGCAAAGGGAGGCCCACCGTAATATTTACTTTTTTTTAATGCAGCGGGAAGTTTGTACATCTTTACTTTCTCTACCTCGTCTTTCGTATATATCCTTCCCTTTAAATGGGCCAATTCGACCACTGTGGTCTTCCCCGTATCCAGGTGATAAATCCCGATCTTATTTTCCGCCCCCGTGGAATAGTAGAGTTTCCCGTTCTTCACAAACCCGAAGAGTGCCGGAAGAATCTTAAACGCCGGCATGGTTTTTTCATAGATTCCCTCCGGGTAGAATGAAGCAAAATTTCCCGGTACCAGCGTCTCAAAAATAGTCCGGTTTTTTTTGATTTTCTTGTATTTGAACAAGCGGTATAGGGAAATACTCATTTGCATTCCCCCGGGAGTCTCTTTTCTTTCCCCGGCCGCAAATTTTACATTCCCATCCCTTTTAAAGATAGAGATAAAATACCTGGACCTTTGAAACTCGCTGGCATAGAGCGGGTTAAAATCCCTGTCAAGGGTAACCATCTTTGATAACCGTCCCGCGGCGTAATAGTAGTTATCCAGGCAGCGGATATATGACGGTGGGTAATAAACCGGTGAGTTATTATCAACGTCAGCTTCAGAGACAAAATCGTTTTTATTAAGCCGCACCTTCTTCTCAATCTTTCCGTTTTCTTTATTTATAACCGATAATAGAAATGTTTTATCCTTTGCTGTGGACGGCGTCTCCACGTAAAAACAGTTGTCTTCCGGTGAAGAGGAAAGGAGAAAGCCGTTGTAAATCGTGGATTCCTTGATTTTTACCCTGGTCATTACCGGGTTGAAATCCTTCTTTTTCACGGTTTTTTCCCCGGCAGCATCGTTGCTGACCGGTTCGTCTTTTACCCCGGAACAAAAAACCAAAAATAAAAGAATCAATAATAGTATTATAAAAATATATTTTATTTTCATTTTACGTTAACCTGCGATTAAACCGTCCCGGCAGCGTGATTTGACGTCAGCAGGATAAATATTGCTGCCATGCTTACCAGGATAAGGGGGACAAGGGCCATCAATACAAATTTTTCGCCGTGCCGCTCCAGGCTTTTCACATCAAATTTTTTAAAAACCACCCAGAACACCGGTCCGATAATTAAATCCACAATAAAAAAAGAAATTAAAAAACTCAGCCCTGCTAAATGTTCCTGGATAAGGTATACATCGGGAATTTCCAGCAGAATCTTCAAGGCAAAGCCCGTAAGCGCGAACACCACCAAGGCGGCAATAGTCAAAAGCCCCATAAAGTTTTTCTTGCCAAACAGGCTGGTGAAAAATGAAAAGAGCAGCAAAAAAATGACGAATAGGGGAAAATACTCCACCCTGAAAATGAAAAAATCAGAAACCACAAACCCTCCCACCTGGATTTTCTTTGACAGCAGCATCATTACTTCATAACAAATAACCGGGGGGGTTATCAGCACCAGGCGGGGAAGAAGTTTTTTCAGGATAATCGCAGCCTTTGAAATCGGCAGGGTTAAGAGGTATTCAAAGGCATTGTCGTCGTGTTCCGTCCTGAAGGTCTCTGCTCCCAGCCGGTTGGCAATAAAAAGAACAATAACCCCGAAAGCAATGATAAAAATCCCCAGGTAATCGGTATCGCTTTTCCATTTTATCCTGTCGAATATATAGATCAAAGGAATCACCAATAAAACCGATAAAATAACCAGTGTTCTCTTTAAAATATCCCTGTATTCTTTTTTTCTCATGTGTACTCCTTGCCGATAAAGGCTTTAATAATTTCGGTTAAATTCAGGTCCTTGACATCCCCGTTAATCGTCTCCCGGAAATCTTCCTGGAAGGGATAGACATAAAACTCTGTCTGTTGGGGATTATTTCTTTTAAACAACAGCGGCAGTTCAGCCGGGATATGATCCGCAGTGATCTTTTTTACCTTTTCTTTTAAACCGGTGATATTTTCATCTACCAGGATTTTGCCGTCTTTCAAGAGAATGACCCGCTCCAGCAATCCTTCGATATCCGTAAAGTTCAGGTTCACCATAACAACGGTTATTTCTCTCTGGGAAATGATCGTGATCAATTGCTGGAGAAAAATGTCCCTAAGATACACATCGATGGAGTGGATGATTTCATCGATCAGGAGGATTTCCGGCTCGCAAGCCATTACCAGGGAGAGGTGAAAAATGGTGCGTTGGCCCATGGACAGTTCCTTGATTTTTTGTGTCCGTTTAATCTTCGTGTGATTAATCAGGGTATCGTCAAATTTGTTTACGTCGTAAAAGGACAGGTGAAAATCAATGGCCTGATCGATAGTGAGGCTCTCATACAAACTCAACTGGTCGGAAATGAAACCCATTTTTTTACGCGGGTCTTTTCCTATCTCTGGTGGAAATACGATCTTGCCCCGGTCGGGGATAAGTGCGCCTGCGATCAATCTCAGCAGGGTACTTTTCCCTACCCCGTTGACCCCGGTGATAAGTACTACTTCTCCCTTTGAAATAGTGAGATTAAAATTCTCTAAGATTTTTGTTTTTTCATAAGCAAATGATAAATTCTTTATTTCAATCATCTTTTTTCCCCTTTAGGATTTTATTCATTGATCTTGGAGGCATTGGCCTGTTTGTTGTGTTTTTTGTCTGGTTATCGACAGGCGCGGCCGGCATAAAGTTAATTCCGAATGTCACCGAATATTTTCGCTTCATTGTATTAATATATTAATACACTTTTCTGATTTTGTCAACTTTTTTTTAATTTTTTATAGGGCTTTCAAGACGCGTTTCATAAGGAGAAAAAGGGGAATCTTCCCTGGAAATTTCTCATTAATTGTTTATGGATAACATATTGTATGCTAGAGGTAAGACGAATTGAGAATTGGGGCGTTTTATTATTTGCCTGTCCTCTTCCCTTATAAAAAGTTTTGTGGGGGATTCCAAAGGGACACTTACAGTGCGGTATTAAATAATACTCATGGAGACGGGAAGTCGCTTGAAGCGTCTTACGCCGTCCTGGCACTGCAAATGCTCCCCCACGCAGTGGGGTTTTTCAAAAGAGCCCCCTTTGGCCGCCGGAGGCAATAAAAAGTTCTGATAGAGTTTTATAGGAGTTCAGGATGGGCAGGTTAAATGTTTTTTGAGCTCACAGAAATTACTGCCCATCCTGTAGATAAAAATAGGGGGTTAGTAGATCCGCACGGAGGGCATCAGTTTTTTCAGAGTGCCCGTGCGGTAGGAGAGGTGGAAGAGTCGATGTTCCTCATTGACCCGCTTAATTTAAATTGTTTGTGCGCAGCAAATTTTGCTTGCGCGAGACCTAAATTAGGTTGTGCGAGACCTAATTTTGCTTGCGTGAGACCTAAATTTGCTTGCCAGGGAGCGGAATTCTTTGGCTGTGAAATAGGTACCAGGTAAATAATCCATTAAATTTGATTTTCGAAAAGTTTCCTGGTATAATAGGAAAGAATCACTGGTTTCCTGGAGGATATACCATGAAAGATAATATAAAAAAAGTCATTATCGAATGGCAGGAGGGACGAAAAATAAAGATCATTAATAGAGACGCAAAACTAATCTATACCGAAGAAATCAATACGGTCGCCGGAATACGAAGAAGCGGTAAAACTTACTTTATCTTTTCCCAAATCGAAAACCTTTTAAAAACCGGTTTGCAGGAAAATGAATTTATGTACATTAACTTCGACGACGAAAGATTAGCCGAATTAAAAGCCGCAGACCTGAACATTATTATGGAAGCCTACTTCGAGCTTTACCCGGAAAATAGAGAAAAAGAGATATACCTCTTTTTCGACGAAATTCAAAATATAGACCGTTGGCATCTTTTTGTAAATAGACTTTATGAACAAAAAAAATTCAAAATTACCCTTACCGGTTCTTCTTCCAGGTTTCTCAGCTCTGAAATCGCAACGGAACTGCGAGGCAGAACCCGTACCCTCAATTTTTTTCCATTAACCTTTGGCGAATTTTTAAGATTTAAAAATTTTCAAATCCCCCGGCATGTCGAATTTTCCAGGGATCGTTTCCAATTAATCAATTATGCGGGGGAATTTCTTAAATGGGGAGGATTCCCCAGGGTGACCATGGAAAAATCCGCTGATCTGAAAAAAGAAATTCTAAAAGATTACCTGGAGATGATAATCTTTAAAGACATTGCCGAAAGGTATGGGGTAAGAAATACCCACCTACTGAAATTGATCATCAATTATGTATTATCCAATTTCGCCGTGGAATTTTCAGTCAACGGTTTTATCAACAAATTTCAGAAAGAATACCGGCTGAACAAAGAAACAGTCTTCAGTTACTTTTCTTATCTTGAAGATGTCGGTTTCTTATACTACTTACCGCGTTTTTCTTACAAATACCATCAGCGTTATATCACCAAAAAGAATTACATTGCCGATAATGGTTTTATCCTGCTGCTTTCTTTCCGGGGGCTGCAAATTCCTGGAAGACTCCTGGAGAATCTTGTATTTATGGAATTGGTGAAACAAAAAAAAGATGTATTTTACTATAAAGACCCCAGGGAATACGAATGCGATTTTATTATTACGGAGGATGAAGCTGTAACCAGGGCCATCCAGGTATGCTATAAATTATCTCCGCAAAACAGGGACCGCGAAATCAGGGGAATTATCTCTGCACTTAAGGCCTTCGGTCTCAATGAAGGAATCATTATTACCAATGACGATGAAGAAGAAATCCGGGAGTCTACCTACCGGGTTTCAGTGGTTCCCTTTTGGAAGTGGATGCTATTAGGAGAAAGAAAATAGACTTTTTCCCGGGATAGAAAATATTTCACATGGGATAGAAGGTATCCCTGGTGGAAAAAAGATATCCCATGTGGGATAAGGGATATCT
>WVZO01000311.1 GCA_011772425.1 Candidatus Aminicenantota bacterium | reverse complement strand
CTATATTGGTATTTTCGTTGAGAATAATAAACCTCCGGCTGAATCGCAACCGTATCACTCAATTCAAAGGTATAAAATATACCGGCTTTTATACCTTTAAAATGCTGATAACCGAGTTTCAAACCGATTTCATTTGCCCAGGCAGTCGAAACAAAGGCACCGCTTATCCCTATAACCAACATCACACATATCACATACCTATTTGAGATTTTTTTTCTCATCGTTTACCTCCATTTTTTATCTTAATTTTTTATAGCGGTCTCCTGTTAACTATATATTGCTTATCCTCTTAAGTACCTGACGGCGCCAGGTGCGTTTAAAAACTCAGTCCCACTGAAAACGACATGGAATGATTGCGTTGCGTGTAATTGTAGGGAAGGGTTTCAATGCCAAAACTATCCCGTATCGGAAAACTACTGGATACCCGTGCCAATTTTGTGAGACCGATGTTAAAACGAACATCAAAGCTTAATTTTGTCTTACCACTGCCGTGTTCAAGGCCGAGACCCAAAACAGCCCCGCCCTCAACACCGGCATAGTCCCGGATTAAAGGAGTTTCATAAAACTCCCACCAATCCACGCTTTCCCTTGATACCTCGTAATCAGGTGTACGTTCACTCAAACGAATCGCCGCATAACCACCAACCAGTAATACCGGCTTTAAATCTCCCTTTAACGGCATCTTATACTTTATTAGTATCGGTACTTCAAGATAGCGCAAGTTATCATAATACCGTATCTCCTTCCTGGCAGATGCTGTCCCTTCAAAGTTTATACCCGCATAATCATACGTATAGTAGGATAGATAAACCTCAGGCTGCAGCATGAAGTTCTTCCCCAGATCAATACTGTAAAATAAACCCATCCTGGGACGAAACGATTCACTGCCACTCTCTAACCGCTGGGTCCCTATCTTTACCCCAAACTCCGATCCATAAACATAAGTGTTTTGATTACAAACACAGCCCAGAACCAACATCATCATAAACCATCCAACAAGTACCTTGTTCATTTCATTACCTCCTGTCCTAAATACAACATCAAAGATTCAAGACATTATATATATTATAATGCATAATGTCGCTAAATTCAATAAAAAAATTTTTGTTTTCATTTTTTTTTTGCCTTCGGCGACCAAGAACCTTTTTGTAAAAAGGTTCCTGGACCTCCAAAAACTTTTGATACATGGTCAGCCAGTATTACAATGTTTGAATCATCGTGCCCTATTAGAACCATTACCCCTTGCTTCCTTCTCTTCCTACTTCCTACTTCCTAATTCCTAATTCTTACTATCTTTTCCATTTCTACAGCCGTTAGTCCCGCAGGATACTTGAACCATTTTCGCGTGGTCTGAATCGTCACTGACGCTCCCTTTTGAACCAGGAATCCACGAATGGCTTCATCTCCCTTGAAAATAGCCCAATGCAAGGGCGTCCATCCGTAATTATCCCGGATGTTCATATCCGCGCCTTTTTCAATAAGGGCTTTAATCGTTTCTATGTCCGCTTGAATCACCGCATGATGCACCTGCGTCATGCCATCACCATCCTGTTGATCCATCGAATTTCCCGGGGAAACCGGTTGGGTTACGTCGCTTTTGATTAATTGATTGTAAAGCGTGATTCCCACAGCCAACAGGAGAATCACCCCCAACACTCCCAACAGGATAATATATGTTTTTTTTATTGGTTTTTTAGGTTCCTTTGAGGTTATCAGCGGATAGATATACTCTTTTTTTTCCGTTTCAATAAACGCACGCACCATGCCCTTTTTACTCAATGCGTTGAAAACCTTCTTTACTTTTCTTTGCATCTAATGCCCTCAATGTATAAGATTGACTTGCAGTCAAATTCCACCCTGAGATGTCCCTGGGATTTATTGGGGCGTTTAGGGTTAAACAGCGAAACCAAAAAATGGATAACCGCATTCATAATACCCGGTTGCAGCAAAGGTCGAACTCGTTTCCCGATGTCTTCCCTATCCACCTGGAGGAAGATGGAATTGTCTTTTTTATGACACGTTAAAAAGGATGCACCGATAATCCTGGCTTTTGTTAATTCCAAACCGGTAAAGCGGATTTGCAAATGATCCGCCGTTCCCATATCGATTTTCTTCTGTCCGTTGTAATTCACAGCCGTGGTCATTTCTTCGTTTTTTCCATGTTCCCATTGGTTGAATTGAATGATTCGTTTATATGAGATAGAAATATTCTTTTTTAATCCCTCCCTGGATTTGATTTTTTTCTTTTTTTTATGGGCATTTTGAACACATTCCAGCGCTTCATGAACTTCTTTCCTGAATTCTCCGGCAGAACGATACCGGTTATTGATTTTCAAGGTAGTGGCTTTGCGAATTTTTTCTATCAAGACCGGGTCGATTTCATGAAGGGCAAAATTCATTAAAAAATCTTTTTCAAAATCTAATCCCTGGATACCGGTACCGGCAGTATCTTCGTCCTCGGTCATCCAGTATTCTCCTAACAGGATTTCGGTAATCATCACCCCCAATTGATAAATATCGATGCGGCAATCGTAACGGAATTTGTCATACATGAACACTGCCGGGTCCAGGTAGCGGTCATGAAAGGCCATCCGGGTCGTACTGTTATGGATATCGTAAACATTGGCGGGTTTAGAAGTCCCGAAATCGCCCAGCACATACCGTATCTCGTTTTCTCTATCCACGATAAAAACATTATGGGGACTGATATCCCGGTGCACCACGATCTTTTGATGCAGCAGCTCCAGGTTTGCGGTCAATTGTTTTATCATATTGATTTTTTCCTCGTAGGGGACCACCAGGAGATTGGCCATTTCATTGTCCATGACATCTTTCAACGTGCCCTCGGCCAACTCCAGCAAAATCGCGGGAAATTCGCTCTCAATTTCCCTATCGTTGCGGCTGCATTTCACCACAACTTTCCCGGCATAAACGATTTCCAGCAGCGCTTCACTGGTAATTTTGCTTAACATGTCCACTTCGTGGGCAATATATCGGCGGGACATATTCAACAGGGATTTTTTATTGCCCTGGCTGTTAGTAAATAATTCATTGAATTCCAGTGGTGCTTTCAACGCGTAATAGTTTCCATTGGGACTTTCCACTCTCAACACTACCCCGTGTCCCCCCTGTCCCACCGCATCGATTATCCGGTATGTCTCAGCACCAATATAAATATTCTCGGCAAATATTTTATAGTTGACCAATTCCTCATCCTGTCCCATGGTGATGGGTTTCGCTTCGAGGTGGGAACTGCCGCAATACCGGCAGGCTCCCACCTTATCACTTAAAAACCGTTTGCATTGACTGCACTGCTGCATAAACAATCACCCAATATTTAAAAAGAAATACCAATAGTAAAGAAGGATTTCAACAAGAGAATTTCTTTTCCCCGCGTCTCAATATACTCGTTGCTCCTTACCGGGATTAATGATTTAAAGCCAATATTGAATGCGGCTTTTTGGGCAAGCCGGTATTTGAGACGAATGGCCCAATAAAAACCGGCCTGGTGAAACAGGCTGCTTTCACCGGGTTCCCTTTCAAAAAGATTAAGATTCGTCCCGGAATTTTTCTTTTTAAAGGGATACAAGATACCATATCCACCGCCCACAAATTCCAATGACACATCAAAACTACCTTTTTTAAATAAATGAATGGGAATTATTTTTCCAATTTCCAAACCGAAACCATCTTTATCATAGGTGATCACCTGGGGGGTCGAACCAAAATCTTCAGTGGAACGGTTGTATACCAGGCTTATCTCCCATTGGTTTTTGAAATATAACGATACACCGAAAAATAGATCGGAGGGTTCTCCCACAAAGCCGCTTGATTCATCATCGGTATAGGTTTTGAAGGAATAATGCATATGTCCCAATGACAGGAAAAAACCGGTTTTGGTTTCAGCACCGGCAAAGAAAGGGAAAACCGAAACAATAAAGATAATAATAATGAGTCCTGTGATTTTCATTTTCACGTTCATTGCTGGCCTTTGTTTTGAATGAATTTTATTGCAAAGGTGACAAAGATGTTTTCCTTTGCCTCCCGGATTTGTTTTCTCAAGGTGTTATTGTAACTGACCGCATCGGCATGGGTAACGGTTTTCACCGTTACCTTTTTTTCTTTTTTAAACGATCGAAAAACATGAATAAGACCTTTTAAAGAAAACCCGATGACAACCACTGTCGAGGTTTTATCGATACCGTTCAGCAGGGCTTTGCTTTCGGCTGTTGTACTCTCCCGGTTTAACGCGCTCCGCACCACCAGGCTGTCCAGGAGATATAACGCACAGCCGACAGCCAGGGGAAACACTGCATTTTTCACAAAATTCTTTTTGTCAAAATAACGTTGTGTCTCAGTGATGGTTTCTTCTGATGTTTCCTTTTTAAATTCCTTGCCGATAATGGCAATCTTTCCTTCCAGGGGGTCGAATTTGACATGTTCCGGGTAGTGGTATTCGGCCGCCAGGACAATGGTTTTTTTTAATTCGATAGAACCGCTTTTTAAAACCATTTCCAGCCGTGTTTCCTTTCTTTTTTCCAGGAAGTCATCAAAGGGAAAACCAATGGTATTGGGTCCCTGTTTCAAATATCCCGCATAAATGATTTCCCGGTTTTTGTCCAGGTTGACAAGTGTAATCTCAGAAGGCGCGCGGGAGTCTATATCGATAAGGAATTTTGCCGGAGGATTAAAATACCGGATTTTTTGGGATTCTATATCCACGATGATTTTATTAACACCCGGATACCGGCGCTTCCACCGCTGCAAATATTCATAGATTTTCACCCGTTCTTTCCGGCTGAGAAAGGAAAAATCCGGGTCACCTACGTCATAATTTTCAAAAAGTTCAGACACCCATTTTTCTTCATTGACCGTGTCACCCATTTCACTGTAAGCGAAGCATAAAATGATGATTGCCGGGGGTCTTTTGTTGACCGGTATATCGGGCAGGTTCTCTTCAAGATAGGTTACGATTTTATCGTACTCATGGGCCTTGCTGAAATAGTCCCTGATGTCTTTTTTCCAATCTCCTTTCAGCGGCAGAGATAGAATAAAAATCAGCAAAAATACCGTTTCTAACGTTTGCAAGAATGCCTTGTTGTTCATTTATTTTTCCTTTTTTCCTTTGTATCTTTTTTCAAGTACCACATGGAAAACCATATCATCTTTAAATTTTTTCAAGGTATCGGATGAAATCCGGGTAGATTGGAGGACACCGTTTTCATCATAAATCATACTCAAATTACCTTCTACAGTGCCCAGGAATATTTTATTTTTATCGGCAAAATCGATGATTTTAGCCAATCCCAGGGGTTGAATTTGCGCAAAGTTGATTAAGTTTGCACTGAATTGCTGTTGGACATCCGTTTCAATTTTATAGAGGAGGTTTTTTATGCCGGTTGTATTCATCGGTTCTATGGTTTTGATGGGAATCGCTTTTTCCGACAGATAGTATTTACCATCGTCGTAATCGATCAACCGTTTAAAGCGCAGCCGCTTATGGTTTACAGTTAAATTAAGATAAATCTCTCGCTTTTTGTTGTGTTGGGTCTTTTGGTTTGTTTCAAATGCAGCCCGGTGGAACCGGGTGCTGTCTATGTTTACACCGGGGCGGATAGAATCCACCACACACAGGTACTCATTGCCTGCTGCATCGACATCGATCACTTTAAACGTGCCGATGGATTCTTCCTGGTTTTCGACATAAATGGTCCCCCTTGCTCCGATGGTTGTTTTAACGGCCAGGGGGCCTTTTATGATAAAATAGTTGGCTCTCTGTTGGGCTATTTCAACCGTTTCTGCCGGGAACAGGTATAAATAAAGGTGCAGAATACACCACACCGCGAAGCAAGCGCAAAAACAAAAAATTGAAAACCTATTGAATTTTTTCAATGTACTTTTCATAATTGAAATAAATAAGTTGTTTAAGAAAGGTTGACAGTCCTTTTATCCTGCATTTCCACTGCATGGCGGTAAATTCTTCGATTTCGTTTTTTTTAAATTTATATCCTTTTATCCGGCTGCTTTTTTCAATGCGTTTAATCTTGTTTAGACTGTTATATCCCATAAACTCATCTTTAATGGCGGGATCGTTTAAATCCCGCACCATTTTTCTTATCAAGTCGTGGGCATTAAGATGGAAATGGAATTCCAGTTCTTCGATCATGGCCTCGGTTTGAGTGCCCATTCCAATAGGAAGGTCTTTTCGTTTTTCCATAGGTTGTTTCCTCCGCTATAGTTATACTCAATATCTTCGCTAAAGTCAATATTCGTTAAATGTTTGGTTTTTCTGGTCTTCATTTTTCTTTTCTTTTTTTCTCTGTTGATTTTTATTATATTATTGTGTATACTTAACTATTCTGAGATTGTTCTTTTAGCTGATTATTATTAGCTAATCCTCAGGAGGTATCGGGTATGAATTCAATTTTACAAGATGTACTTACTTTGGATGAAGTTGCCAAATATCTGCGACTTCCCAAAGAAACGATTGAACGACAGGCTATCCAGGGTAAAATCCCAGGTCGTCGGATAGAANNGGATGAAATATGATTCTTTCGAACTCTTTGGTAAAGGGTCTTCAATTAATCTTTGTATACCAGCCCTGAACATTTCCGACGATTGTTCCGGCGGATTCATCCAAATAACAAATATACATTCATGAACTCCTATTCGTAAAGCATTATTATACTTACCTGTCACTTTTTTCTCAACTTCTAAGTTTAACTATTACGTCTATATACCGAAGAGGCTCTCTATTTTTTCTTCTCTATCTGCTTCTTCCAGGGTCACATCGTG
>WVZO01000193.1 GCA_011772425.1 Candidatus Aminicenantota bacterium | reverse complement strand
AAATTGAGGGATTTTTAATAATTTAGCTCGTTAGTTTTGTAAAATCCATCAAAAATGATGGATAGGGGGGATTACAAAAATAGGCGGTGGATTTTGGCAATTTTGTTTAGTTGACATGGAGCTCCTGTTTCTATATAATTTCACCTGGAAACCCCGGTTTCTTTATGAAATCTTATAAGGAGGAAAGAAAGTGACAGCCAGGCGAAAAGGTGAAGGATTTGTATTATGGATTATATGCTCATTACTGGTAGTAATGGTACATCTACACCCGGAGAAACCGTCTCGAAGCGGGGAACCCCTGTTCAAAGATATCGCTGAGAAATCCGGCCTGGATTTTGTTCATTTCAACGGCATGTCCGGGGAACTCTATTTTCCCGAGATGACCGGGCAGGGAGGCGGGTTTTTCGATTATGACAACGATGGAGACCTGGACGTATACCTCATCCAGGGATGTATGCTGGGCCCCGGTAAAACCCTTAAGGACGCGCTGTTTCCTCCCCGCGATCCCAATCCCCGGGATCGGTTGTTCCGCAATGATCTCACCATCAACAAGAAAGGGGAGCGGGTTATCCGTTTTGTGGACGTAACCGATAAGAGTGGACTAAAGATTACGGATTACGGCATGGGGGTTGCTGCCGGAGATTTTAATAACGACGGCTGGATAGACCTTTATATCACAAATTACGGCCCGAACCGCATGTTGTTTAATAACGGCGGTACCTTTACCGATGTAACCGTTAAGACCGGCACCGGAGATGAACTCTGGGGTACCAGCGCCGCCGTATTCGATTACGACCGGGACGGCTGGCTCGATTTATATGTAGCCAATTATGTCCATTTTGATATTATCAAGAACAAAAGATGCTTCGCTAAAAACAGCCGCCGCGATTATTGCGGTCCTTCGGCATTCTTCCCCCAAAAAGATCGACTGTATCACAATAAAGGCGACGGCACCTTTGAAGATGTCACAGAAAAAGTACTGATCAATTATCGTCCCGGATCAGGGTTGGGTGTTATAATCACCGATGCGAACGGTGACGGCTGGTTAGACATTTATGTGGCCAATGATGGCCAGGCAAATCAACTCTGGATAAATAACCAGGGCAAGTCCTTTAGAGACGATGCCCTATTCGCCGGTGCAGCCTTGAACCTGGACGGACACGCAGAGGGCAGCATGGGTGTGAGTGCGGGAGATTTCGATGGAGACGGTGACGAAGACCTTTTCATGACCCATATTATGGGTGAAACCAACACGCTGTTTGTCAATAACGGAAAAGCTCTTTTCGAAGATCGCACCATTTCCGTGGGGCTTTCGGCTGCCAGTTTTCCTTATACATCTTTTGGAACCGGCTGGATCGATTACGATAATGACGGCTGGCTGGACCTTTTTATAGTTAACGGGGCTGTACTCTTGATTGAGAGTCTGGCCAGGGCAGGAGACCCATATCCTCTTCACCAGCCCAATCAAATATTCCGCAATGAAAAGGGGAAACGATTTACTGATATTACTTCCCGCGGCGGTGAAGATATCGCCCTATCGGAAGTAAGTCGGGGTGCGGCTTTCGGCGATGTGGACAATGATGGCGATATCGATGTGCTGGTGATCAACAATAATGGGCGGGTAAGGTTGTTGGAAAACAAGACAGGACATCAAAAAAAATGGCTGGGATTGAGATTGATAGACCCTGAAAAAAAACGTGACATGCTGGGTACTCGTGTCGCTTTGAAACGAAATGGAAAACCCACCCTCTGGCGACAGGTACGATCCGAGGGCAGTTACTGTTCTACCAACGATCCCCGGATTGTGTTCGGCTTAGATAACAGCGATGCCGTCGATACCATAGAAATTTTTTGGCTCGACGGCACAAAAGAGGTCTGGCAAAAACCAATCCCGATGAAATATACAACCTTGATCAAAGGTTCCGTGAACAAGAACAAATAGGAGGAACTGTGAATGTAAACATAAACGTCTCATTTCTGCTGATAATTTTCCTGGTATCCATTACTATTTTTGGTGTTCCGGTATTGTTATATGGACAGCAACAGGGACAGGGACAGGATCAGGATCAGGATCAGGGAACACCCGGTGAAGACAAGCTGGTCCCGGTTCCCAACCCCCAGTTGGACCATCTTGAAAAAGCGGTAGGTATTCAGCTTCGTGAAGGAAGACGAATGGTGGATGCCGTCACCGGGAACCCGGCGGAGAGCCGGGAAAAACGTGCTCGGGTCTATGGAGAGCTTGGCCAATTGTACCATGCCTACGAGCTGAACGAGGCGGCGGAAGCGTGCTATCGTAATGCCCTGGTTTTGGACCCCTCTAATGTTGAGTGGAACTATTCATTGGGGTATCTTCTTCAATCCGTGGGAACGTACTCGGAAGCGCTTCAACTCTTTCAAAAGGCCAGGGCCGGCCGGCAAGACCCCGACCTGGATTATTTGGTATATATACGTTTAGGGGAATGTCACCGCAGTCTGAATCAACCCCACCAGGCAAAATTGGCGTTTCAAGCCGCCTATCAAGTAAACCCGTTGGGACCGGCAGTGCTGGCAAGGCTGGGGGAAATCGCACTGGAGGAAAAGCATTATGACGAAGCGATCGAATATCTCGCTTCCGCTCTAAAAAAACAGCCGGATGCCAATAAGCTCCACTACTCCCTGGCTATGGCTTATAGAGGCAAAGGCGATATGGAACAGGCCCGGTCTCATCTGGCCAAACACGGGAAGGTAGGCGTTCAGCCGCCCGACCCGTTGAAAACACGTCTCGAAAATTTGGTTACAGGATACCGGCTCCATTTGTTAGCAGGCAAACTTGCCTTCTCCGCCGGGCGCTATAATGAAGCTATCGAGTCATTTCAAAAAGCAATAGATGCAGACTCCAAAGAGGTAGGGGCAAGAATTAACCTGGCCGCCGCCCTGGGGAAATTGAAAAAGTACCGGCAAGCGCTTGCCCAGTTACAGGCTGCGGTTAAATTAGCACCGGACAATGTTACAGTTCACTTCAATCTTGGTACGGTGTACGGCTATTTTAACAATCATAAAAAAGCAATAGAACATTTACAGGTAGTGGTTAAAAAGAGCCCGAAAGATTCCCAGGCTCACCTGGCCCTGGCCGGTGCCCTGCGAAGTGATGGCCAGTTGGACAAAGCTCTTGAACACTACAACGCCGCCCTCAGTATTGATCCCGGGTTAATATGGGCATGGGTGGACATGAGCTCGCTGCTTTCCCAAACAGGTAAGCATAGCGAGGCACTGGAGGTATTGGAGGACGCCCATTCCCGTATACCCCATGACGGGCCCATCGCCCATGCCCTCGCGCGTCTGCTGGCATCCTCGCCAGTCCTCGACAAACGACAGGGAAAGAGAGCGCTGGAACTGGCATTGAAAGTTTACCAGGCTTTGAAAAGTTTTGAGCATGCCAGGACCGTGGCTATGGCCTATGCCGAGTTAAACCAATGCGACAAAGCTGTAGAATGGATGGAAAAAGCGATCGAGCTGGCTGAGAATTCCCACCAGTCAGGTTCAGTGTTGGAAATGCTGAAACGTAACCTGGCCTATTTAAAAACGAATCGCCCTTGCAGAGTCCCTGCCCAACAGGAAAGGGAAATAAACAGATGACTTTATAGTGATGATGGAAGTTGTGTATATTTTAGGCTTCACATTCTTATCTATGGGAATAATCCTGATTTTGCTGATCATCTATTTCGTCCTGTTTGGCTATCAATAGAAGGACAGGTTAAAGGATTTTCTTTTCCAATGCAAAGCGAATGGCCTTGGCCCTATTGTTAACACCGAATTTTTTATAAATATTATTGATATGAGTCTTTACCGTATTTTCGCTGATAAATAATTTTTCGGCAATTTCTTTGTTTTTAAGTCCCAAAACCATGGCTTTGAGGATATCTTTTTCCCGGGAAGACAAAAGGTAAGCTTCCACATGTTCCAGGTAATTTTTTAAATATTCAGGTCCGTTGGGAAGGGCAAGGCTTGTTAATTTGCGGCTGGTCCACATTTCCCCTTTTTTTATTAATGACAGCGCCGTCTCAAGTTTTTTACTGTCCATATCTATCGAGAAGAATCCTTTTATCCCGATTCTTATTAAATCCACCTTTTCACTGTCGGAAAAATTTTCGTTAAAAAGCACCGGCTTAACCGTGGGAAGTATTGTATAAAGTTCATTGAAAAAATAGAGTGAATCATCGAAGCTTTCAATGCAGCAGGTGGCACAAACCATGGCAATATCAACTTCCGGTACAAATTCCGTCTCTTTTAGCAGTTCAAGGGAACCGAAGGTTTTCATTAATTTAAAATCCGGGTAATTAAGTGAAAAATTTTCAAGTCTCTCATTAATTAATGAATGGTTGCAGATGACTATAAATTTTAGAAAATGTTTCCCTGGAGGTGCTGCTCCTTTTTTATATATATCCATTTCCCTGTCGCGAATCGCTTTTTTCAGGGTTTCCAAAATTTTTTCATTGGAATCTCCTTTGGAAAGATAGTCAAACATCCCGGATTTTATGGATTCTACTGCTGCATGATGGGAGGGGAAAGCGGTTATTATTATTACTTTCAGGTTTTCATCCACCTTTTTGAGCATTTTTGCCACTGCCAGGCCGTTTTCCGTACCCAACCTGAAATCCAACAATGCCACTTCCACCTCTTCGTCTTCGATAATTTTTAACGCTTCAGTACTGTTTGCAGCGGTGAGAGAGCGAAACCCTTCACCATCAAGCCATATATTGAAACTCATTAGAACTTCATTGTCGTCATCCACGATAAGAACAGTGGGTTTATATTCCCGATTGTTATGGTTCATGCCTGCCTCTCTTTTAAAGGGAGCCTTATAATGAAATACGCTCCTTCCTTATAGGCATCATTATATAGTATTTCGCCGTTATGATTCTCTATTATTTTATATGACACATAAAGCCCGAGGCCCACGCCTTTTTCCTGTTTTGTTGAAACAAACGGTTCAAACAGCCTGTTTATTATTTCCGCAGAAACTCCCGGACCATTGTCGATAAAATGTACTTCACAAAATTTTTTGTCTTCCGAGGGCAGGACTTCTACCCGGAGTATTCCTTTCTTCTTATTATTGGAATTCGCTTCCACGGAATTCAATATAAAATTGATAAACACCTGTTTCAGTTTCCCATGAGAGCCTGAAATGAAAAAATTTTGCTTTGTGTTGGTTATAATTTTTATTGAATCCAGTTTTTTGCTCCATTTAAGAATTTCAATCGATTGCCCGATAACCTCCGCCAGGTTAACAGTGGAGAATTCTTCCCTGTCCAGCCGATGAAAATCGAGAAGGTTGGAAATGATATTCCTGACCCGTTTTATTTCAGTTTCGGAGACAGCAATGGCTTTTTGATTCAAACCGGAATCCTCTTGTTTACAGGATTTTTTTAGGGCCCGGAGACAATTACTGATGGCCAGTATGGGATTATTGATCTCATGGGCAATACTTGAGGATATTCGTCCGATGGATACCAGCTTTTCATCTTTAATCATCTTTTGTTCGATAATTTTTCTCTCTTCCTTTTCTTTTTCAATTTTATCCAGCATATTATTTATATTTAACACAAGTGAAGATATCTCATCTCCTTTTGCATCTTGAGCAATTCTCATGGAAACATCCTTTAGTCCCTGGACCTTTTTCATATCCTCGGAAATTTTAGTGATCCGTTTACTCATGTATTTTTCAATTAAAAAATAAACCACGATGCCCAGGAAGATGATGGACAGGACGGTAAATATAACATACACAATGGTGCTCTTTTTTACTATCTTGAATATTTTTGTGTCGGATTCTGTTTTCAATATAATCGCTGGCATCTCACACATGTCTTTAACCAGGTAAAGGGTTGTGATTTTTTCCTCATCTTCCCGGTGAAAGCAATTTTTTCCCTGCATTTGCTTTAAATGAGAGGCAAACGATTGCTTCTCTGTAAACAAAATCGGTTGGATGTTTCCCGTAAAATTAATTAAAACTTTTTTTAAACGTTTTTTATCCAAAAACCGACCCATTATTAATGTTCCCGGTGTTCCCTGTTTTTTCCCGGTTTTTAGTGGATAGGCAGCAATCATCATGGGGCCGTACTCTGAATTCAGGATGGTTTTAAAGGGGCGCTGCGTTTCCATTACAATTCTCTTTATTTGCTCGATGGTTTTTTCAACATTCAGACAGTCCAGTGCCAGGAATCCCACCTCTTCAATATAGACTTTATTGTAAAGATTCTTTCCCCCGGGATTGGAAACGTAAACCAAATTCAATATGTGAGTAATTAAAGAGAGAGTGGAAAAGAACCTTTTTTCAAATTCCGGTGACGGATGTTTTATATAATCGATCATACCATCCCACCCTGCCCAGTCCCGGCAAAGGGCTGCCATATCTTTTTCTTCGATAGCTAAAGGTTCCTGGAGTTTTTTTTCAAGTCTCTCGATAAATACCTTTTTTTGTTGTTTTAAATCCGGGAGAATGGTTGTGTTAATGCTGAAATGAAAAAGTAAAGCCAGCAAAAAACCCGACAGTAACAGTATAAGAATCAACCTCTTTTTTAAACTCATTGTTAGATTATAACATAGAATGGTTTTGTTCAAAAATAAAAAATAATCCAACCGTCCTGGAAACACTCATACTTTAGTTGTAGTATTTTAAAAAAAATTTTCACCCTAAAAATACAACTTTTGGGTGATTGACAAAATCGTATGCAGCAATTATAATATTACGGTGTTTATGAAATATCACCAGCAACGACTTTATAGAATATCATTTATGAAAAAAAGTAAGAGGTAAGAGTGAGGTGGTGTACCTTTGCTTCGCTCTTATTTTTAACGGAGACTTTCTCATGAGAAAAAATGCGATATCCGTTCC
Organism: Candidatus Aminicenantota bacterium; assembly: GCA_011772425.1. Classification (GTDB taxonomy): domain Bacteria; phylum Acidobacteriota; class Aminicenantia; order UBA2199; family UBA2199; genus JAKAGC01. The sequence continues at coordinate 18,256 of WVZO01000193.1, read as the reverse complement.
CACATTAATCATTTTTTTCACAATAATTTTTTGCTGTCCATCGACCGTTTGGACTGGAAATGCCCCTGATGGAAAGAAACCCGGGGTTCACCAACTGCATTCCCCTATCCGGTTGGCCATGACGCCGGAAGGGAACCTGTTGGTCTCCGATTATCAATTGGGCATGATCCTGATCGTGGACCGCAAGAGCCTGGAAGCGACCCGCTGGTTCCCAGTGGAAGGGAGACCGTTGGGTGTGGCCTATGCCAGGGGCCATATTTATGTAGGGAATGCCTCGAAAGAATGCGTTGAGGTCTATGCCCGGGGAGGAAAGAAACTGTACCAACTCAACGGAGTGATTAAACAACCCACAGATATTGCTGTAGACGAAAAGCAGGGTTACGTTTTTGTCGTGGACGCCACCCAGAAAAAGGTCAACGTATTCAACCTGAAGGGGAAATTTATTCGCTCTTTTCCCGGTTTGGACCCCGACAACCTGGTCAATCCCACCGGCATTGCCGTGAACCCTGCCGACAAAGAAGTGTTTGTCAGCGACTATGGAGACGTAAACAAATACATCAAGCCGCGCATACAAATTTTCGATTACGAGGGTAACGTATTATACACCATCCCCGGGAAAAAGGGTATGTTCGGTATGCGGTTCTCAAGACCCCAGGGTCTGGCTGTGGATGATTCGGGACACGTGTTTATGGTGGACTGTTATTCCGGGGAAATCATGGCCTTTGACCGGTACAACGCCAATCTTCTTAAAAAGCTGGGAGGATACGGTACCGGCCCGGGACAACTTCGCCTGCCCCTGGATATTGTGATTGACCCGTCGTCGAAAGATATTTACGTCACCAACAACCGGGCTGCCCGGGTTGATATATTCAAAGAAGGAGGAGTATTATGAAAAAGAAGCTCCTTTTATCGGGTTTTGTACTGGTATTCATAGTAACGATCGCTGCATTTCTTACCCATATTACCTACAATCCCGACCGCACCGAGGCCTTGAATCCCAGTCACGGTACTTGTTCCATCTGTCACAGTATTCATAGTGCCCCGGGCCAGTTGTTGACGAATGATGCGGTAGTTGAGGTACTCTGTCTTTCCTGCCATGGACCGGCCGGGACAGCCACCAAAAAAGCAGAGGTGCATAAAAACAAGTCCGGCAGTGTCTATGCACCTTTTCAAATGACCTGTCCGGACTGTCACGATCCCCACGATGATAGAGCAAACCGGTTTGGCGGTATCAACCTGGCCCAGGTGGGTAAAAAATTAGACGCTTCCGGGGACGCCATGATCCCTACTCCCAACAGCGGGGACCGTTATGTGGTGTTCCAGAGCCGGGGCACCGATGCCGGGGGTCCATCAATGTACTCCTTTGCCGACAATGACGAAGATGGTGACGGTTATTATGACGGTGTCTGCGAGACCTGTCATACAGCGGCTGCCAATCACCGCAATAACAGCAGCGGCAACCACGCCCATTACACAGGTACCAACTGCATTGCCTGCCACCCGCATAATCAATATTTTAATGGTTCCGGCGGTGGTTGTACGGCCTGTCACAGTTCCGTAAAAGGCAGCCGCCGGGCAGTAGTCGGTGAATTTTCTTTGACCAGTCATCATGTGCTGGGCGGTTCAGTAACTGATGATGACTGCGGTGTCTGTCACTATGAAGCCCAGGGTGATCACATGGACGGCAATGTGGACCTTTTGAATCCTGACACCGGGGGCCGTTTAACGCCTTTCGTTGCTTTCAGCAGGAATACCGCCAGCGACAGCCTGGAATCATGGGTTACCGATGTCCAGAACAATCACTGTTTGAAATGCCATGACAGCGACGGTGCCACGGCCACCAACTTTAGTGGCAATCCGCTTCAGCCTTTCTCTTCGGCTGACCGGGATGTTCCCAATGTGTTTGCCCAGTTTGATACCGGCAACAGTTACCATCATGCGGTTCGCGGCCCCGGGAATAATTCCTACTGCAACAGTAATACCATGGAACCGCCCTGGAACCAGGCTGGGGACCATGATGTCATCTCCTGCTTTGACTGTCACGAAGCCGGTGGTCATGGCAGTGCCAACCAGCGGATGCTGCGAACCGCCATCGACCTGGATACTATGGAAGCCACCACCGACAAGGCAAACCTCCCGGCAGGCATGGGAGCCACGGTAGAAGCTTTCTGTACCCTCTGCCACAAATCAAGCGAATATGTGAGCGGCGGCTCCAATTCCATATTTGAATACCATGGCACTAACCAGAACCAGCACGGTGCAGCCGGTGGAAACGAATTGGGCTGCATGGGATGTCACGGCGGTATCGTTAATATGTGGCACACGAAACAAGGTGCTCCTCTTCCCAACGGCCATGCCCGCGGAAACATTCACGGTGGTAATTTTACCTGGACTTCGGATTCATTTGCCAGCGGCACTGCTACTGAACACTTTATGGTGGGCGGTTGGATCAGCGGATGGGAAATCGTTGGCTCAACCGGGTACTGCCGCGGTGGGGATTGTAACCATGGCAACTCAAGCAAGAACTATACCCGGTGAGGTTAGATAATAGATCGTAGTGTCTAAAGCAAAAAGGTGTTTAATTATTCTCTGGCATGGAGTGGGTTCTTCCAGGCTGGCTTTAGTGCTGGTGGCTTTGCTTATCGTTTTATCCATCAGCGGGGCAGTGCTGCCTCAAGAGGGGATGTATAATCCCTCTGACATTGCCCGGTGGCAGGAAGAACACCCCCTGCTCACCTCCCTCCTGGAACCGTTGGGACTCTTTCACGCTTTCCACTCCATCCCGTTTATCATCATCATCATCCTGCTGGGGATCAACACACTCACCTGCACCCTGAACCATTTTATAAAACGGGGCGGGTTCGCCTCGTTCAAGGGACCTGATGCCATCAAGAACATGGGTTTTGTCCTGCTGCACCTCAGTCTCATTCTTCTTTTTACCGGTGGGGCCTGGAGTGCGTCGGCCCGGATGGACGGATTCATCGTGCTCACCGAAGGACAGAGTTTCAAAGAAGAACACCGGAATTATATCCGGCTCGCGGAGGGACCGCTGCGCCGGGAAAAACACAAAGGCTTTCTACTGACGCTGAAAAACGTACGTATCACTTACCAGGAAGGGAGATATGCCACAGAAATGACAACCGGTATAGAAGTGGGACCGGGGCCCAACCGGATGGCTGCATCGGAGATTTCGGTCAACCAACCACTTACCTATAGGGGAGTGGATTTTACCCTGGACCAGCTAGGCTTCTCTCCCCGCCTGGTTATCCGGGACAAAAAAAACGGAAGACCATTGATTAATACATTTGTGGCCCTGAAAACATTTCGAAATGGACCGAATCGGGAATACCGGGATTTTCTACCGCTTCCTTTTTTCAAAAACAGGGTTATTGTTACCCTTTACCCTGCTTACCGGGCCATAGAAGGTAAAATAGAAAAGACCGGGGAAGAACCGGAAAACCCGATTCTTCTCATCGAGATAGAAGATCATACCGGGAAAGTAGTCCTGACAAAACATCTCCCCTTCAGAGCAAGTACCGGGGTGGGCGATCATATTTTCGAATTTACTGGACTCAGGCGCTGGGCTTCCTTCAGGGTTGTAGAAGACCCCGGCTATCCCGTGGTGTGGGTGGCCATCTGGCTCGGATTGATCGCCCTCATCTTGAGATATATCCCCGACCTCCGGGGGTGGTTTAAGGGAGCTAATGATGCCACACATTGAGATAATATTTGTTTGGGTGACGATTTTTACTTATATAGGAGCTTTTGCTCTACATCTTTTTAGTATGGTTACTCAAAAAGAACGGGGTGTTAACATTGCTCTATGGCTTTTGTGGGCGGGATTGGTTTTTCATACTGCCGCGGGTATTATTCGTTGGATCGCAAGCGGACACCCACCTGTAACCGATACTTATGAGCTCAACCTCACCGGCACCTGGTTTGCTATTTTAATTTTCCTGGTTTTCCAGAAAGCAGGCAAAATCGAGAAAACCATCGCCCTGGTGGTGGTTCCTATTTCTTTCCTGGTGCTGGGTTACGGATACCTGTCCGGGACAGAAATAACACCTATGGGACCCGCCTTTCAAAGCCCGTGGCTCATCGTTCATGTGATATTTGCCTGGCTGGCTTTTGGCTGCTACGCCATTGCCACCGGAGCTGCCCTCTTTTTGTTGATGAAGATGAAAAAACCGGACGGTAAGAGGCTGCAAAAACTCCCCGGGCCGGAAGTACTGGATATCACCAGCTACCGTTTCATTGTCCTGGGATTTATCAACCACGCGGTGATGCTGATTTCAGGGGCTATCTGGGCTAAAGAACTTTGGGGTCATTATTGGAGCTGGGACCCGCTGGAAACATGGTCTTTGATCGCATTTCTCTATTATGCGTTTTGCCTCCATGCCCGCTCGTTCCTGGGCTGGAAAATGAAACGCGCAGCATGGTTGACGCTGCTCGGTTTACTGGTCCTGGCAATCTCTTTCTGGGGCGTCGAACTTTTCGGCCCTACCGTTCACCCAGGGCCGTGATAATTATGCCTCCGGCGGCCAGGGGGGCGCTTTTTGAAAAAAACTGCCCCCCTGGACCCCCCGCAAAAACTTTTTATTAGAGGTGTTTTATGGCGATATTGGTGTTATTGAATAATTTTTTACATGATTTTAGTGCGGCTGGGTGGTTGTTTTGTACTGTGATCTTGTGGTCAATGCTGCGCAAAGAAATACCGGCCGGCGATGCCGGAAAAATCATTATCGATACGATAAAAACAATTCTGGTCTTGATGCGGCTCAGTCTTGGTGGTATAATCCTCTTCGGTGTGTTTCGTGCCCTGGCGTACAAAACCTATGAATGGAGCGCCGCAGCAGGTGAAGGCCAGGTGACATTGCTTATTGTAAAACACATCATCCTGGCTTTTGTGTTTGTTATAGGAGTTGTTTTTTATACCAGGGCAAGAAAAATTGTTAAACAAGGTATAGATTAAGGATGAATAATCGAGATAAAAATGCAGATAAAGTACTGCTGGTTACACCACCGTACCACTGCGGCGTGGTGGAATCGGCGGGGCGATGGCCCAACCTGGGGTTTGTTTATATTGCCGGTGAACTGGAAAAAGTTGGCTTTGAAGTGGAAATCTACGACGCTATGTCGAAATTCCACGACTATGATCAAATCCGGGCACACATCCGTGATTTGGCTCCTGGTTTTATCGGTGTGACAGCCATAACCGCCACTATAAACGACGCGGTTAAAGTATTAAAAATTGCCAGGGAAGAATGTCCGAATGTCACCACCTTTTTGGGTGGTGTTCATCCTACGTTCTGTTGGGAGGAAATTCTTTCTCTTCACAGCGATGTGGTAGACTATTGTGTATTAGGCGAAGGTGAACTGACTACACCGGAACTTTTGGAGGCCCACAGGAAAGGGAGCGATATCGCGAAAGTCCCGGGAATTGCCTTTGTGCGAGATGGGCAAATATGGCGTACTTCTCCAAGAGAATTCGCCGCAGACCTTGATGTCTTTACTCCTGCCTGGCACCTGGTAAACTGGTCTGATTATCCCCTTTATTTTATCGACAACTCTACGGTGGCTATTTTAAGCTCGTCCCGCGGCTGTATCCATGAGTGCGCTTTCTGTTCTCAACACAAATTCTGGCAGGGTTCCTACCGCCAGCGCGACCCGCATAAGGTCGTCGCCGAGATCGAGCACCTGGCCAAAACTTATGGCATCAATGTTTTTTTCATTGCCGACGAGTATCCCACCTACGACCGCCAGCGCTGGGAAACCATACTGGATTTGTTGATCGAAAAAAAACTGGGTGTCCATCTCCTAATGGAGACCACTGCCAAAGACATCCTGCGGGACCACGACATTATACATCGTTATCGTGAGGCGGGCATTCTTTTTATATATATCGGTGTTGAGTCTACCTCCGATAAGAAGCTGGTAGAGTTCAAAAAGGATGTGCGGTTTGAAGATTCAAAAAAGGCTCTTCAACTCATCCGGGATGCCGGTATGATCGTAGAGAGTTCGTTGATTCTCGGTACGCCGGACGAAACCCCGGAAACCATTAAGGAAACGCTAGCGTTGGCGCGTGAGTACAATGCCGATTTCATGCATTTCCTTTTATTGGCCCCCTGGCCTTATGCGGATATGTACGATTCTCTCAAACCTTACATCGAGGTCTTTGATTACTCCAAATACAACCTGGTGGAACCGGTAATCAAGCCCAGGACCATGACCCGTGACCAGTTGATGAAGCAAGTTTTAAACTGTTACAGGAGTTATTATATGAAAAAGCTGCCGGAGTGGGCGACCATGAAGGGTAACCCGTTGAAGCGTTCCTGTCTCATCCGGGGCATGAATGCCATCATGAAAAATTCTTTCCTGAAAGATCACATGAAGGGTTTGGGTGGTATGCCCGAGCATGTGGTCAAGCTCATCAAGAGCCTTGATTTTTGAAATTCAGACTTTGTTAAATGCCACTTCGAATGACCAGAACCCCAAAACCAACCGGCTTAACCAATAACCTTTTTGGGAGGATGGTGGGTTTATGAGTTTCTCCTGGTATTCTGCCGGGAATACACCACCTGTTCCCGTATGTTAATCAACTTTATATAAGCCTGGCCGGAACGAAAAGTGAACGGTTATTTTTCTCTTATTTGTTTACCTCATGACATTTCACACAACTACCCGTTTCCACATGAGCCAATACTTCATGAATGGCTTTAACGCTGTGACACCGTTCACAGATTCGAATGTCCTGGCTTTCCCTGTTCTCCGGATCATGACAAACATTACAGCCTTTAAGGGAAATCCCATGGTGAGTGGTTTTCATGTCTACGACCTTTTGCCCGTCCACTTCGCCTTCTCCATGACAATTTTTACAACTGGCCACTGTAGGAGTAATCTTTGAAGGTGGATACGAAGGAACCGCCGTACTGTAATCACTGACTCCGACACTTTCATGACAGGTGGTGCATTCATTATTTACCGCCGCTTCAGTGGCATGGTGGGGACTCTTCTGGTGACAGCTCATACAGTTTCTTTCTAAAGAAACCCCAACATTTCCAGCCTCGGTTGACACTTTATGACAGGAGGCACAATCCCCGGAAGTTGCCGGTTTCGTTTCATGGTGCGTATCCGCCAGGTTCCCCTCGTGACATTCCTGGCACATCGGCCTAGTAAGGCTTGAAAAGGCCACGTCCTTGAAGCCAACCTGTTGGGGAACATTTGCTGCAGATACATAAAATAAACTTCCCAAAAAAAGAAAAAATAACCCGGTTAAACTAAAAGCAAAAATCACGCCTTTGGTCTTGTTCATATTATAGCTCCTTCTTATAATATTTTAATTATACATTGTACGCGTACCGGATATTTATGTCAATCACCCAAAAGGTGTATTTTAAGGGTGATATTTTTTGAAACGTTCTACAACTAAAGTTGTACTTTTCAGGCAGGGGTTGTATACGTATATATGTTCACTTTTTGGGCGGTGAAGATGACCTGAATTTTTTAATCAGTTCGTTGAGGGGTGTTCCGTCTTGAGTTTTGGCATCCGGGTAAATGTTTACCAGTTCTTCCCAGGCCTTGACGGCCGCTTCCGGGTTTCCCAGGTCATGCATCAGCACAATGCCTTTATTGAAACGGGACTGCCGGTGCCGGGGATTGATCTCGATGGCTTTTTCAAAACAGCGCAGCGCTTCATCCGGGTTCCCCTGGCGGCGGTACATAATTCCCATATCGGTCCAGACATCGGCATTGTCGGGTTTTAATTCCAGGTGTTTTTTATAGGCCCGCACCGCATTGACAGTGTCGTTGATATCAAAATAATTGTGCCCCAACCTGGCCCAGGCCTCGGCATTTTGGGGGTTTGCCGCCACTTCCTTCTCCAGGGCAGAGATAACCCCGGATTGTGGGGATACGGATGCGGGTACGGACACAGGAGCACTGGCCTGGGGTGTCGGCTGCTTTACTGTCATCTTCCGTACCTTTCTGTCCCCTTTAAAGGTGGTACTGTAGAACATCCCTGCCAAAAAACCGACAACCAGGCAGAAAGCAGCAATAATGAACGCCGTTGACCGTTTGATAACTGCGTATTGGTCTTGAATGTCTTTTTCGTTTTTCATCTTACCCTCTGTTTAGCGATATTCTCTATACTGTCTATTGTCTATTCGACAATAATCGATGCATCCTCGATGATTACCGGGTAGACGTAACCGGCACCAAAATTTCTATTGTAAGCAATATTTCCCGAAACCAGCACCAAATCACCCACGTTTACCGTGTCTGTCGAAGTAACGGTAAGATCATCGCTGCCCTGGTTCCCGGTGCCGTCCCGGATATGAATCCAGTTTTTCCCCATGATTTTCGCTGTAAATTTCACAACTTTACCACGAACCGTTACAATCTTTCCCTCCAGGGAATCTTTCATTGAATAACATTCCGCTACCGTGTAACCGTTTTCGGCTTTTTTAATTGAACCGGCTTTAACCGTTATTTTCGGGGGAGTTTTTTTGCCGATGGCAACATGGCCTTTGGGGAGAACCGGCTGCGCTGCCGGGGTTCCCTTTGCACCGGTCACCTTTATGCCCGCCACAAATAGAATAGATTCAAAGGTGCGATTGAGGGTCCTACTGTGAAAATTATTCATGGGCATTGCTTTTGAAAATTTAATGGTGTCTCCGACAGATACCATGAATTTTGGGGCGGCCGCCCAGTGTTTCTTTCCCTTTTCTTCAAATTCAATGTAGGTGTAGCCCCCGGAATCCATGGTTGCGGTCACTTTGCCTTTGTGGGTTTTGGCTTCCAGTAAGGAGTGAACGGGCTTCTTTTCCTCTGCCGCCGGTAAAGATACCTGCCAGGTATAGAAAATAAAGGCGGCCAAACCCATTATTAAAATTATCGTCGGTTTATTTTTCATTTTACCTCTAATTTCATTTTTTTTGGTTGTCCGGGATGTTTTTGTTTTCCTGGAAATTGCATTTTAAAGGAAAAGTCGGTTTTTTGCAACCGCTAAAACCTTTATTCAAAAAAATTTTTTTTAATAACCCGGATAAACATTTTGAAATAAAAAAAACCTGTTGTGTAAATGTACAACCCGGCCAAAAAGGCTCATGCTTTAGTACTAGTTTAAAAAAAATTTTTTCACCCTAAAAATACAACTTTTGGACTATTGACAAAAAGTGACATTTGTATTACTATATGAAGTTATTTTTGTGTATGCTTTTTAAGTCTACAGCATCAAGCAAAAAAAGTCGTACAAACTGTTCAACGTGAATAATAAATTTAAGTCATACAGAAACGGAGGACCATCATGAAAAAATTGTTCGTGTTCACTTTATCAGTACTTTTAGCCACCAGCGCTTTTGCGGTCATTACCGGTTCAGCCCATGATTTCCAGGGTTATGGCTGGTCGGGCGGCGAGATTTGCGTTCCCTGTCATACCCCGCATAACGCCCTTGTGCCCCAGCTTGTCCCCCTGTGGAATCACACCACGGCCGCGGGCCCCTGGAGTCAATATGTGGATGTAGGCACAGGAACGTTTGATGCCGGCCCCATCGGTCAGCCGGCCGGTGTTTCCCGGGCATGCCTTTCCTGCCACGACGGCACGGTTGCGGTGGACGCCTTTGGCGGGGCCGTGGGAGCAACGATGATCGCTGCCATTAACCCCGCTGCCGACTTCACCACCGACCTTTCCAATGACCATCCCATTTCATTTCCTTACACAGCGGCGTTGGCAGCGGCCGACGGTGAACTCTACGATCCCACCGTTGCGCTTTCTGGTCTCGGCGGCACCATCGATGTCGATATGCTGTTCGGCACCAACCTGGAATGCGCTTCCTGCCATGATGTGCATAACACGGCCGCTGTCGCGGGTACCCCCCTGCTGAGAATCACCAATGCCGGCAGTCTCATCTGTCTCACCTGCCATAACAAGTAATTGAGAAAGGTTGAGCCTGAAAAAGCGTTGAAGCAATCAATCCGTAATGAATTTCAGGTTTAAGGGTCAAAAATCATAAACCTGAAAGCAAGGGAATGAAAACGGGGAAAAGGGCTTTTTCTCCGGAGGTGGAGAAAAAGCCCTTTTTTATATCCCCATACCGGTTACAGGCCAGCGGGGATGCGCCCCGATACACAAATTCGAACTGTCGATTGTAATTTGAAGCCGTATATTGTATAATAATGGAACAAGGAGTGTAACAACAGCAATGAACGTCGGAATAAGGGCAATTTCCGCTGTAATCGTCCTGGCGGTCTTTTTACTCGGTGCCGGATGCGGCGGCGGCCCCAACGTTAAAACCGCACCGGCGGAAGAAAAAGAATACATCTTCTACCCCCCTCCCCCCAATCCCCCAAGATACCAGTACCTGACCAGTTTTTATTCCACGAAGGATTTTGTAAAAAAGAAAAGTAAATTTTTCAAATTTATCGCCGGTGAAGATAAAAAAGAGGTCCAGAGGATAATCAGAAAAGCCTATGGGGTGGATATGTATGACGGTATCATTTATGTTTGCGATATCGGCGCCGGCGGGGTCGTAAAGATAAATTTAAAGGCCCGCCGATTCGACCTGCTGGGAGTAAGCGGCAGGGGAAAATTGTTGAAACCGGTCAATTTACTGATCGACCGTAAGGAAAAACTCCTGTATGTGGCCGATATCGTCCGCAAACAGGTGATTTGTTATACGCTGGACGGCAAAGCCAGGAAATTTTACGGGCAGCAGGACCAATTCGCCGGCCCCACGGATGTGGACCACGATGAAGATAAGCTTTTTGTCTGCGATGTGAATAAGCACCAGGTGATTGTCATCGATAAAAAAGACGGCAAAACCCTGTATACCATCGGGGAACCCGGCAGCAAAGAAGGTCAATTGTTTCATCCCACCAATATCTGTATCCATGATGGGCGTCTTTATGTATCGGACACCACGAATTTCCGGGTCCAGGTGTTCGACCTGGCGGGAAAATTCCTGGCCTCTTTCGGACAGGCCGGAAGAGTACCGGGGACATTTGCACGAAATAAAGGGATCGCCGTGGATAAAGAGGGACGGATTTATGTGGTGGAATCCAAATACGATAAAGTCCAGGTGTTTGACCGCGACTTCCGGCTCCTGCTGTTTATGTTTGACCCGGGGAATGAAAAACATAACATTAACCTGGCGGCCGGGATTGCCATCGACTATGATAATGTAGATTATTTCAAAGAGTATATTTCCCCCGGCTTTCATGCGGAATACCTGCTCTTTGTCACCTCTTATTTCGGGAAAAGTAGGGTCAATGTCTATGCGTTCGGTACATCTAGTAAGTAAATGCCTGCTGGTTTTTTTGTTGTTGACGGCCGTTAATTGCAGTGTTACGCAGAAGAGATATAAGGTATTGAAAATATTTTTCGACGGGGTGCCCGACCCCGCCGCCCGGGAAAGCGTGGAGCAGAAAACCGGGGAGGGGCCGGGGAAGGAAACCGTAACCCCCCGGCGAAAGGTCCGGCCCCAACGGGTGATCAAATCCAGTCACCCGGATTTTGCCGGGCGCACCTGCGATAAATGCCATAATAAATCGGCCTCCAATTTTTTAAAAGCCGGTAAAGATAAAATTTGCTTTACCTGCCACGATGCCGACGAGTTCGAGGGAAAATATGCCCACGGACCCGTGGCCGTAAAGGCTTGCGGGACCTGCCACCTTCCCCATGAGTCCGAATATGAAAGCCTGCTGAAACAAAAGGATGCCCGGTTGTGCCTCGAGTGCCACCTCAGCGCAGATGTTGCCGGGAACCCGCGTCACCAATTTAACGGGGCGGGACCGGAAGAACAGGTTTGCACCCGCTGCCATTTGCCCCATGTATCGACGTCGCGGTTCTTCTTAAAAACGGGTGAGAAAGGTGAAGGTTGAAGGGTGAATGGTCCGGGATGAACGTGAAAACAAAACCGGGGAATTCATTTTTAAGTGGTTTTATATTTTTCCTGTTTCTCTCTCTTTATCACCCGCTGTGGACCGATGATGAGGTAAAGCTTTTCAACCTGGAGAATTTTTCCGGTTCCCTGAACCTGCTGTATGAAATGGTAGACGAAGAGGAGACCACATATGACGTCGTCTACCGGGACAGCAGCCGGCAGTACCTGGAGGCGGGAATCCTGGTTAACACCGCGGGAAGTATCTATCATCCCAATTTACTGGGTTTCAAGATTGATTTTAATATTGCCAGGCACCGTTCCAAAAACACGATCTTCTCCGACGAGGCAGTAAACAATGCCGTTAATAACCAGTACGATGCCCGGTTATTTTTCTTTAAAGAGAAAAAGATAAACGCCGAATTCTATACCAGGAGCGACTATTCCACCCATGACCGGGTGTTCTGGGAAAGGTATTTCACCACCTTTAAAAACACGGGGTTCCGGGTAAATTCCCGCCTGAAGTTTTTGCCCTTTGAGCTGGAAATTTACAATCTCAGGATGAAATCGGAATCGTTGAGTTACCTGGAAAGGGACGAAAAATCCGGGAATATCGATTTACGGATGCCGGTTCTGACCCAATCCCGGGCCCGCCTGTTTTTTAGCCTGAGAAACAAAAAATATTCCGAAGCCGTCTTTAATATCGACTATCGTTCCCTGGACATGATGGGGACCTTCAGTTACCGTTTCGGCAAGAGAAACACCAACGTGGTGAATTCCATCGTATCCTACAACCGGATAAAAGGCAGTTATGACCTGGAAATTTTCAATTTCCGCGCCAATAATCTTTATTATTTCAAGCCCTATTTGTACCTGGATTCCAACTATACCTTTGCGGTGGACAAATCCTTCGATCGCCGCTATAACCGGCATGAGTTTTTCACTACATTGAATCACCGTTTGTTCGAGAGTTTATTAAGCCAGGTGCGGATGGGCGGCCGGGTGGAAGACTCCACCTATCAAAAAATAAATGCCCTGCAGAACGAGGTTACCTTTTATTACAACAAAAAAATTCCCACCGGCCGGATTACGCTTCGATACATGAATATGAACGAATGGTCGAAATATACGGCCGAAGAGCCGGTGGCCGCCCACACCCAGGTGTTCGACTATTCGTTTACCGATGTGGTTATTCTTACCCAACCGGGGATCAATACCGGCTCCCTGAAGGTAACCAGCCCCGATCTGTCTTATATCTATGTGGCCGACATCGATTACCGGGTCGATGTTTTACAGAATGTGATTACCATTACCCGGCTCCCCGGGGGCGCCATTCCCGTGGGGGGGAAAATTCGCGTATATTATGAGTACCTGAGTTACCCGGATTTCCGGTTGAAAGTCCATGCCTATAATTTTGCCGTTCGCCTGAATTTCCTGAAATATTTCCATCTATTTTACGAAAAAAGATCGGCGCAGAACAACGTAAGATCGATTTACCTGGTGCCGCCGCTGGAGAGTTACGACAGGGATATCTACGGCGCCCAATTTAGTTACAGGTTCATAAACGCGGATTATACCGTCGAGAACTATGATTCCAACCTGTCGGCTTATAAATCCGTGAATTTCAGGGTATCCGGTCATTTACGTATTTTCCGGAACTTGCGGTTCAATGCCAACCTGGCAAGAAACCGCATCGAATTTGAAAGCATGCATTTTTTCAGCGATTTCCGTGCCTACAGTGTCGGCTGTGATTACAATGCGGGGGGAAATATCTTTCTCAATGGGATTTTTCGGGATATTGCCTATGCCACCCCCCAGTACACCAGGAACCGGGAAAGTCTCCTGGTTAAATTCCGCTGGGTTTTTCGCAGGATTATCCTGGAAATTTATTACGAACACTTATTGGGCCAGACAGACGTTTACGACCGGGGGCGCGACTTTCTCAGCGTGATTGTCAGGAGGTTGTTTTGAGAAGTAAACCCGGGGGCCGCGGCCTGATATGGATATTTACCGCTGCGCTGGTTTTTTGTTTTGCCCCACTTCTCCCCGCCCAATCGGTCCGGTTTGTCAGGACCCTCGATTTGAGCGGAAAAACAGGAAAAAAAAACATCAAGACATTCCTGCTGGGAAAAAAGGAAAAAAAAGGCTGCAAACCTTTTTCTATCTGCCGGCTGGGTGAAAACCGGTTATGTGTTACCGATACGGTGAACGGTGCGGTGATTGTGCTGGATAACAACGGCAGGATAAAGAAGACAGTGACCCATGTGAAGGGATTTAAGATCGTCTCGCCGGTAAGCGCCTGTGGGGATGACCGGGGAAACCTTTATGTCAGCGACTCGGCCCGGCAAGAGGTGTGGAAATTCGATTCCGGGTATCAATTCGAGGCGGTTTTTATCCCACCGCTGCCGGGTGAACCGGGGGGCCGTATTACCGGGATCGTTTTCGTTGGGGGCGATTTTTATGGGGTGGACACCCCCAATCACCGGGTTCTCTGTTTCGACCGCGGCGGCAAGCTGAAATATTCCGTGGGCAAACGGGGAACCGCCGGGGGCGAATTCAATTTTCCCACACATATTGCCGCGGACAGCGAATTTATTTATGTGACCGACGCCCTGAACTTCCGGGTGCAGATTTTTGACCGTTCCGGGAGGTTTATCCGCTCCCTGGGCTCTTTCGGCAGGGGCGGCGGAGATTTTTCCAAACCCAAGGGCATTGCCGTGGACCGGGAACGGCGCATTTTTGTAACCGACGTGATGTTCGACAATGTCCAGATTTTCGACTTCAAGGGCCGGTTTCTTTATTATTTCGGCGGTCCCGGGCACCGGGACGGCGAGTTCTGGATGCCGGCGGGTATTATGGTGGACCGCGACAACACCATATGGGTGGCCGACACCTACAATAACCGTATCCAGGTTTTCCAATTGGTGGAGAAGACGTCATGAGAGTAAAAAACCGACGCACGATTTTGCTGGCTGCCGTTTTCCTGTGCCTGCCGGCTGTTTTTTCGTTTGCCGGCAGCATCCTGGACTCCAAACACAACCTCTCGTCCGGCAGCCCCCTGGGGGACATTAAAGCCAGCGATACCGCGATGATTTGTATTTTTTGTCATACCAGCCATTCGGGGGACTACAGGGCCCCCCTGTGGAACCGGGAAGAGTCCCGCATCATTTACAATCTTTACGATAGTTCCACCCTCTATTCCATACCGGACCAGCCGGACGGCGCCTCGAAATTATGTCTTTCCTGCCATGACGGCACCATTGCCCTGGGAAAAGTGATCAGTAAAAAGAAAGAGTTCGCCATGTCGGAGACCAGTATGGGCCGGATTCCCCCGGGCAGGCGCAGCAACCTGGGAAGCGATCTTTCCGACGATCACCCGATTTCCTTTGAGCCCTCGTCGGCAGTGAGTGCGTCGGGTCAATTGATTCATCCCCTGTCCGGTGACCGTGTCAGGTATGATGTGAATGGCAAGATGCAGTGCACCACCTGTCACGATCCCCACAACGAGACGTTTCGCAAATTTCTCGTAAAGAGCGACCTGAACGGGGCGCTTTGCAAAACCTGCCACCGGTTTTCCGGTTATGACGGGCTCTCCACCCATGACGTTTCAGCCCGGGACTTACGGGACTTAAGCGGCCGGAACGACTTGCCCCGGTTTCATGCCCATGCCGCCACTGTGGCGGATAACTCCTGCATGAATTGCCATCGCAGTCACGCTGCCGAAGGGAAGGAGCGGCTGCTGAATGCCCGGGAAGAGGACGTGTGCCTGGTGTGCCACGACGGCAAAGCAGGAAAAGATATAAAATCACTGCTGCGAAGAACCAGCGCCCACCGGGTGGATTTTTACCTGGGGGTTCACGATCCCACGGAGAATATTCTTTCGGCTTCGGTTCATGTGGAATGCGTGGATTGTCACAATACCCATCGGATGAATAGTAACACGGCCGCGGCCCCCTATGCCGGCGGCAGGCTGGCCGGGGTTTCCGGGATGTCGGTTACCGGGGCCGTGAAGGAAACGGCCCAATACGAATACGAGGTTTGCCTCAAATGCCACGGCCAGGACAAATACCGGGTCGCCACCACCGGCAAGCGAATGATCGATACCAGCAACATACGGGTGGCCATCAATCCCTCCAATGCCAGCTTTCATCCCATTGCCGGCCAGGCCAAAAACAGTTGGGTACCGTCGTTAAACCCCCCTTATTCGGTGTCCTCGCGGATTTACTGCGGCGACTGTCACAACAGCGATACCTCGGGCCAGGGAAAAGGCAGCGGCGCCCGGGGACCCCACGGCTCACGCTACGAGTATATACTGGAACGCCAATACCTGACCACGGATTACACACCCTGGTCAGAAGCGAACTATGCCCTCTGTTACAAATGCCATAACCCCATTACGATTTTCGATGAAAATATCAGCGGGTTCGAAGGACATGAAACCCACGTCAGGGGGGCAGATACCCCCTGCTCGGTGTGTCATGACCCCCACGGCTCACCCAATTACGTGGGGCTGATCAATTTCGATACCAACGTGGTGTTCCCCAATATGAACGGGGAACTGAAATTTGAAGTGATCGGCAATACCGGGTACTGTTATTTGCAGTGCCATGGAAACGAACACAGCCCCAAAGAATATATAAGGAAATAAATGAGTAATAAAAGCTTTTTATTGGTAATGACAGTGTTAATAATGATGTTCCCCTTCGCTTCCCGTGCCAACAACTGCACCACCTCGGAGTGTCATACGGAATTTAAACAATTAAAAAAGCTGCATTTTCCGGCAGAGGATAACTGCCTCAGGTGCCATGAAAAAGTCGGGAAACACAAATTTAAACTGGTGGAACAGCGGGAACTTTGTTTTGATTGCCACGACGAGAACCGGAAACGAAAATATGTCCATGAAGCGTTAATTTCCCTGGAATGCAGTGCCTGTCATAATTCCCATGGGGGCAATTTTAAATTTTACCTGAAATCCGAACGCATTGATACCATGTGTTTCGAATGTCATGATAAAGACTCCATGACCCGGGAATTTATTCATCAGCCCCTGGCCGACGGCGACTGTACTTCCTGTCACGACGCCCATGCCTCAGACTACCCCACGCTGTTAAGTGCCGGAAAGGAGACTTTTTGCTTTGAATGTCACGAGGATAAGGACTATTCAAAAGGAAACATGAAGGTTCATTCTATCCTGGAGGAGGGGTGCACCGGGTGTCATAATCCCCATTCAAGCGGTTATCGATACATGTTGTCGGCAGCTCCCGGGGGAATATGCGGCGATTGCCATGAGGATATCGGGGAAAAAGCAAAAACAGCGAAGTACAAACACCTGCCCGTGGAAAAAGACAGGAAATGTTTGAATTGCCATGAGGCGCATGCGTCACCGGTTGAGTCGGGTTTGAAAAAAAAGCAGACCGAATTGTGTGTCCAGTGCCACAACAAATGGATTAAAGGGACCGACGGCAAACAGTTCAATATTTATACGATGATACGGGATAACCCGGTCAAACACCAGCCCCTGGAAGCGGGGGAGTGTCATGGCTGTCATGATCCTCATGGTTCGGATTTTTACAAGATTTTGAATGCCCGGTTCCCCTCGAGGTTTTATTCGGAATTTAAAGTGGAGAATTATGAGCTTTGTTTCCAGTGTCATGATTCAGCGCTGGCAGTGTCGGAGCGAGCGAGAAAGGACACCGATTTCCGGGATGGGACCCGGAATCTTCATTATGTTCATGTGAACTTGAAGAAGGGGAGAACCTGCCGGGCCTGTCATGAGCCCCATGCCACCAAAAACCGGAAATTGATCCGGGAAACCACGCCTTTTGGAAAATGGAGCCTTCCGGTCGGGTTTAAGAAAACGCCTGACGGTGGAAGCTGCAGCCCTGGCTGCCATAAGCCCTTTACCTACAACAGGGAAATAAAAACCAAACCGGTAAACAAAAAGATAAACCAATAAAAACCAACAGATTAGTATTTTTCGCCTGTCCATTTATACTGAATTCTGCACAGCGGGTCATGATGATGAGGCGTCTATTTCATTTTCCTTCGGGTCAATGATTTTTCCCTGCGGGTCAGTAATTTTTCCCCGCGGGTGAGTCATTTTTCCCTGCGGGTCAATGATTTTTCCCTGCGGGTGAGTCATTTTTCCCTGCGGGTGAGTCATTTTTCCCTACGGGTCAATGATTTTTCCCCGCGGGTGAGTCATTTTTCCCTGCGGGTCAGTGATTTTTCTTCGCATGTGGCATTCAGGCATTCATGCCTGGCCCCTATTTCACTGAAATTGTGTTAAAACCGGACTGTTTCATGGTTCTCACAACTGGATCAATGGCAATCGGACCTCCGATCGTCGTTCCGCCGATTGGATTATTGACAATCTGGCG
>WVZO01000348.1 GCA_011772425.1 Candidatus Aminicenantota bacterium | reverse complement strand
GTACGGCTTTCAATCCCAGTGCGGCGATATCTTTTTTACGGTTTGGGGCCATGGGTGCGATACCTCCCAACTGGATAGCGATGGAGGAAAAATTGGCAAAGCCGCACAGGGCAAAAGTAGCCATTGTTATCCCTTTTGCTGTCATGGCACCTTGTTTAATCAGGTCTGCCAGCCCGATATAGGCGACAAATTCATTCAACACGACTTTGGTACCGAAAAGGCTGCCGAAATTTAAGGCATCCTGGGCCGGTACACCGATGCCGATGGCAATGTATTGCAGTATAAGACCCAGTATAAGCTGCATGGAAAGCGGGTGACCGAATTTGGCTTGCAGGTATTCGTTTACCCCCAGGAGGCTTCCGGCTTCACCCAACAGGAAATTAAACAGGTAGATGAAGGCGATAAAAACAATCAACATACCGCCAACGTTGAGGGCCAGTTTTAGACCGTCTGCGGCACCGTTGGCAGCGGCTTCGATCACATTGGAGGCTCCTTTTTCAACTTCTACTTTCACTGTGCCTTTGGTTTTGGGTTCTTCGGTTTCCGGGTAGAGGATTTTGGAAATCACCAGGGAAGCGGGTGCTGCCATCACACTTGCCGTAATCAAATGCACGGCAAATTGGAGTTGGGCTGCCTGCAAAGCGATGTTTTTGGCTGCTGCCATTGCGGTTCCCAGCATTTGAATGTAACTGGCCATCACACCTCCTGCCACTGTAGCCATGCCGCCGATCATAATGGTGAGTATTTCAGACCGGGTCATACTGGCGATATAAGGACGAATTAGTATGGGTGCTTCGGTTTGACCGATAAAAACGTTGGCGGTGTTGGAGAGGGATTCGGCACCGCTGGTGCCCATCAGCCGCGCCATAAGCCACGCCATGCCTTTCACCACCATCTGTAAAATACCGGTATAATACAATACCGCTGTAAGAGAAGCAAAAAAGATAATGGTGGGAAGTACCTGGAAAGCAAAAAAGAACCCCATACTGCCTTCGCCCCCGGGGTTGACTCCCAATGCACCGAAAACAAATTTCGAGCCTTCGGCAATAAATACCAGGAGTTTGATGACCGCGCCTCCCAGCCAATCGATAAGCATCTTGGGCAGCCCCAGGGGAAAAAATGCTCTGCGAAGGGCTTCACCGTGAATGATAAAGATGGCAAAAAATAACTGGAATCCCAGGCCGGTGATTACCAGCCGCCAATTTACCTTTCGCTTGTTGTTGGAAAATAGGAACGCTATACCAATAACCAATAAAACACCCAGAACACCTCTGATCACTGTCATTACATTCATAGTCACCTGCCTACTTTTTACTTCTTACTTCTTACTTCTTACTTCCTACTTCCTACTTCTTACTTAAATTGTTTTTCAATTTTTTCAAAGGCATTGAGCACCTGGCGCACATATTTGCGTTTTTCCATATAGGTGCCGGGGAAAAAGCTCCGTTTAAACCCGTAAGCAATGATATCTTTTAATTGTTTGACCTTAATATCGAAGGTTTCCACGGCTTTTAGTATTTCATCCGTGACCGTCGTATTGGAGACGGTGCGATTGTCGGTACATAGGGTTACGGAAAGGCCATATTTTCGCATTTTACAAAAGGAGTGCTGTTTCAAATCGGTAATATCAGGATTGGTTTGCAAATTGGAAGTCAGGCAGACTTCCAGTGTGATGCGCCGGTCGCCGATATATTGGGCCAGGTTTTCCACATAGGCTTGTTTATCTTCAATTTCTTCGTCCCGGATCATATCGGCATTAAACAGGTGAACACCATGGCCGATGCGGTCGGCATTCAGTTCTGTGATAGCCTGGAAAATCGATTCCGGTCCAAAGGCTTCACCGGCATGGACGGTTTTTTTCAAAAAATTTTTATGGGCCAGGGCATAGGCGTATTTGTGATCTACGGCCGGATAGCCCTTTTCCTTTCCTGCCAGGTCAAATCCTACGATAGGAATCTTATACCGGTCCCTGGCTTCTATCGATGCCTTAACCAGCTCCTGGGAGGCCAGGGAATAAATCCATTTACGCACCGAATGCCGGTGCACATTCAACAGCGAATCAAAATATTCGGAATAACCATAATCAAACATGCGCATGGCAGTGACGATAATTCCATAGTGAAAGGGGACCTCTTTCCCGGTTTGCTTCATTTCACCGGAATTGAATTCCTGTTGGGCCCGTGATAATCCCCGGTTTACTGCTTCCATGACATTAATAATTCCCATATCATTGTGCTGGTGCAATTGGGGGGCAAACCTCACTTCGATATACCGCACCCCTTCTTTAATATTATCCACAGCCAGTTCATAAGCCACCCGCTCCAGGGAAGACTCACCCTGGAGCACCGCACTGGTGTATTTAAATCCCTCCAGGTAATCCTCAAGGCTGTCATATCTATCTTTAAACACCTTTTGCTTCAACTCTTTTTCAGTGTAAGCCGGTAGGTGAATATTGATCTCCTGGGCCAGTTCGATAAGGGTGGATAAGCGTATAGACCCATCCAGGTGAAGATGGAGATCGGTTTTGGGAATTTTTTCAATAAACTCTCTATTTATTTTCATTTTCTTTAATTCCTTCAATCAATTTTGAAACGCGAGGTTTAAAACTTAAAATTTCTTCCGGTGTTAACCCATTCAATTCGTGGGGAAACACCAACCATTTATCCGTTTCATACAGGTAATAGTCCGGTGCCCGCTGCGTTTTATTGTTAGCGGGTTTGTAATAGACGGTGGCGATACGGATATCATGGGGTGTATTCTTTCGCGCTCTTTCCTTTAAATTAGCCAGTACGGCCTGGACACTCAAGCCACTGTCATAGACATCATCCACAATCAGCAAGGTATCCTCGTGATTGGCATGGTCTACGATATACCCCAGACCGTGAACCCGGATTTCTTCTCCCCTCTGGTTAATCCCGGTATAGTAAGAGGTACGAATGGCAATATGGTCGGTTTTGACACCAAAATAATCAAGCAGTTCCTGGACGGCAATGCCTACAGGTGTACCTCCCCTCCAGATACCAACGATAAAATGAGGCGTGAAACCGCTTTCCAGGATTTTAATACCCAGGCGAACAGAATCTTCCAACAGTTCCTGGGCACTGATAAATTTTTTTTCAGCTTTGTTTTCATTCTCACTCATCACATACTCCACTTATGAATGGTTATAGCTTTACGTTTTTCATTAATCATTTGTCTATTCACTTTTACTATTGTTATCTGACGAAACCAGATTTCGTTCTGTCAACGCCTGCAGGATCATATTGGCCACCATTTCGGTAGACACCGCGCGATGACCTTCGGGTATAATAATATCTGCATATCGGCGGCTGGGCTCCACAAAGGCAGTATGCATGGGTTTCACAGTAGTAAGATATTGATTGACATGGGGAATCACAACAGCTTCGATATTCCCCAATTTCTTGATAATTTCATTGGCAACAGTGGTTTTGCCGGCGCCGCTGCCGCCGGCAACTCCAATTATCAATGATTTCCTATCTGCTGTATCCATATCCATACCCCAATGTATCACTTTTTAAAAAAAGAGTCAAGAATTCTCGCAGCATCTCTTATTCTTACTATTTCAACGTAACACGTTGGGAATAGCATTTGCGGCACACCGACACATACGTATCATTTCCGCCGATTTCAATTTGCGGCCCCTCATTTACCGGCTTACCGTCCTTGTATTTGATCAACATGGTGGCTTTTTTGTGACAGTGCCAGCATACCGCTTTGATCTCTTCGATCTTATCTGCGAACAGCAGCAGTGCCTCACTGCCTTCAAAAAATCGATTACGGTAATCGTTTTTTAAACCGTAAACAATTACCGGTATATTCAACTGATCAACGATCTGTGTCAGGACAATGACCTGTCCACGCGTTAAAAATTGTCCCTCATCTACCAATACGCAATCAGGATGCTTTTCTTTTGCTATTTCAAACAAATCCGTCTGGGAATTAATGATAATCGCATCCCGCTGAAATCCCATCCTGGAAGTAATTTTCCCCCTTCCGAAGCGATCATCGATGGATGGTGTAAAGAGCAAAACACGTTTATTCTGCTCCTCGTAATTATGCGCGATCTTTAAAACCTCGGTAGATTTACCCGCATTCATTGTCGAATATCGAAAATATAACTGTGCCATTATTGATTCACCTTTTTATTTCTTTTTATTTTAATGCGTTCTTCGTTGATGGAATCGGTAATGATTCGTTTCTCTTTAATATAATCAATCACTATTTGCTCCACGGTTTTACTACTAACCGTGCGCTCATGCACCTTTGTATCAAGATTGTAATACTTATTAAATTCGTAATCGTTAAAGGATACCTTATAAACAGTAGTATCGTTAATTTCCTCACCGCTGCGCAAATAGCAGTCCACTGAAGTCACCTTTCCCTTTGAATCCAGGTGAATAGTATAGGTCATCCCGGATACCTGTAAATCAGAATTGTTTTTGTACTTACTTCTTTTTAATAGGAATTGTTTCAAATCACTGCCGTTGATCTGGCCAATAATTGCTTTGTTTTTATGGCTGAAATTGTATAATTTACCAATAAACTCTTTGTACAGGGGCGTGTTTGTCGGGATGATCAAACCGGGCCGCTGCTGCTTACTGGGATAGGTGGCAATATCCGCACCCGTCGCATCACGAAGTGCATCGGTAACCAGGTTACCCGCCGGGGAAGAACCGGCAAACGGATCGTCACCACAGGAAATCTCCACCTGGGTTTCCCCGACTCGTGTCATTTGCTCATCCGCTGCAATGGTTTCAAAGGTCCGGCGCCTATCGATACCGCTGCACACATCTTTACCTTCTTTAAGGTACCGGACCATGGTATCAGCAAGTGTAACCATCAACGACTTACCCGCATCCCGGTGATTAAACTTATAAGTCGCGGCAATGTAACTGTTCATTCCCACCTTGTAGGTTTTATTTTCATCCAGTAAACGCCCTTTCCGGTCCTGCAAACGGATTGCTTTTACGTTGTGACCAGGGGATGCGGTTACCACATACTCCACCCCGGAAACTCTCAAATCCAGCATCTTCGCCTTCTGGTAATCATAAGTAATCAGGCTGCGGATTTCATCCGGGGTCATTTCAAATTGAATCACCTGGTTGCTAAAGGGATGGAGGCTGTAAATATCTTTAAGTTTTACGGTTTTTTCCAGTTGATTGGAACGGATGCCGCCGGTATTGTGAAACATAATATCCAGGTGGTGGATGTTTCGGCTGGCATCGGTAACCAGGTTCCCCAGTTCCAGTTTTCCTTTTACCGGTCGAGGGAGTGTGGCAATGACCTGGTTGAGAACGGGATTGTCGTTAAATTTTGCGATTTTCTCTTTGAGTTCAGGGATTTCATTTTTAATGGAGGCGACATCGATCACTTTACCGCTTTTTTTAATCACCCGGCCATATTCCAGGACGAGCTCAATTCGGCCCTGGTATTTGGCACTGCCGCCCGCCTGAGTGATCAATACACCATTGGTTTCCTCGGGATTTTTAACCAAGGTATGACTGTCACCTCCAATAATCACGTCCAGTTCTCCCATCTCCTTGGCCAGCTTTACATCCGTTTCATATCCCAGGTGAGTCAGGGCAATAAACACATCGGCCTCTTTTTTTAAATAGCGATATTTAAGCGCCGTTTCAACGGGATCCAGGAATGTCAGGCCCTCCAGGTTTTGGGGATGGGTACTGGGTATCCCGGTGTCTTTGCTCACCTCGATGAGCCCCAATACAGCTATTTTTATCCCTTTCCCGGTCTTAAGTATGGTAAACGGACGGGTTTGGGGGAAGGAGTCTTCTTTTACTTTTATATTGGCACATAGAACCGGAAATGTTGCTTTTTCTATAAAATTTTTCAAAATCTCCTGGCCGTAATCAAATTCATGGTTTCCCAGGGTCATGGCATTGAATCCCATCCGGTTCATCAATTGCCGCACCGGTTCGCCTTTAGGTTCGTACTGGTCCACGATAGGGTTGCCGCTGAAATTATCTCCGGCATTAAAGAAAAACACATCGGCGTTGGTATTCGTTTTCTTTTCCTGTGCAACAACCCAGGCGATTTTGGCGAAATTGTCAATTTTGGCATGCATATCATTAACATGAAAAATGATGATCCGGGCCTCTGCTTCCAGCTGGCCTTGTTCCGAGCTTGTTCCATTACAGGACCATATCAATCCGATCAAAATAAAAATGGTCACTATCCACAGGGTTAATGAGGTTTTTTTCATTTTTATTTTCATACCTTTTCCTGCCTCCTATTTATTGGGGATTACGGGATTATGAATGACATATAATTGTTGGTCTTGGGATAATTCTCCTTCCAGTTCCAGTGGGTGATTCCACTGATCTGTGACTTGTTTTTCTCCCCGGACCACAGCGCGATACTGATCTTTTGAATATTTTAGCAGCGCATCGTTGACCCGTGCGCCGCTGAAAATCTCAAGTTCTGTCTCATTAATCCGGATTCTCATCAATTCTCCTGGTACAAATTACAATTACACATTACAAATTTCACTGCAGTTCCTCAATTTTTCAATCTATGAAGAAACTATTATAATGGACACTTCAGAAAAAGTCAAAACCCAGAAAGAATTATCCGGCAATTTTAATCCTGGAGTGATGGAGTAGTGGAATAATTTGTGAGCGAAGTGAACTTAGTTCTAATGAAAAGAAGATTTTTTTAATACGAAAAATAAAGAAAATTTGATTTTTTTTTTAATTTGTGCTACATATTATTGGTTTTAATTTAGAGTGTCTTTGAGAAATTAGGAGAAAAATTATAGAACTGACTTTTGAAAGATGAGCAATAAGCTTAGCTATTTAATCATTTTTCTTTTGGGCCTTTTTGCCCTTTCTCCATTTGCATATTCTTTAGATCCGGATAAGGAAATAACCCAGTATATCTTGGATTCCTGGGGGCTCGAGGATGGATTGCCACAAAACACGGTAACTGCCATCATCCAGTGCAGGGAAGGTTACCTCTGGCTGGGAACCCAGGAGGGCCTGGTGCGCTTCGACGGGGTTCATTTCGAGATTTACGATAAAAGTAACGTGGATCAACTGGCAAATATTTGGATCACCGCACTCTGCGAAGACCGGGAGGGGAATCTTTGGATCGGCACCTATGGCGGCGGTTTAACCTGCTTGAGAAAGAAGGATGGGGCATTTATCACGTATTCTAAAAAACAAGGTTTATCCAATGATTATATATATTCTATCTATGAAGCTCATGAAGGGGACTTGTGGATCGGAACCGAAGGCGGACTGAACCGAATGAGTATTAAAGATGGAACATTCACTGCATATACAATGCATACAACAAAACAAGGTTTGGCCTATGATCGAATAAGCTCCATTCATGAAGATCGGAATGGAAACCTGTGGATCGGGACCTACGGCGGCGGACTGAACCGCTTCAGGGATGGCAAATTCACCACATATTCAACTAAAACAAAAGAGGGTTTGTCCAATGACTATATATTATCCATCTATGAAGATCGAGAAGGAAGCCTGTGGATCGGGACCTACGGTGGTGGTCTGAACCACTTCAAGGAGGGCAAATTCACCGCCTATACAACCAAAACTAAAGAGGGTTTGACCAGTAACTATATATTATCCATCTATGAAGATCGAAGGGGAATCCTGTGGGTGGGGACAGACAGCAGCGGACTGTACCGCCTGGAAATGAAAAATGGAAATTTCATTTTTACTGGATATACAACGAAACACGGCTTATCCAGCGACATTGTAACTTCCATCTATGAAGACCCGGAAGGAAGCTTGTGGATCGGAACGGACAGTGGTGGATTGAACCGCCTGAAGAATGGAAAGTTCACCAACTTCACTAAAAAACAGGGGTTAGCCAATGACATGGTAATGGCTGTATATGAAGATCGGGAAGGGAGCATGTGGATCGGGACCTACGGCGGTGGTCTGAACCGCTTCAAGGAAGGCAAATTCACCACATATACCACAAAAGAGGGGTTATCCAATGACTTTATATGGGCCATCTATGAAGATCGAAAAGGGAGCCTGTGGATCGGAACAAACGGTTACGGACTGGACCGCTTCAAGGAGGGCAAATTCATTGCATATACTAAAAAAGAGAAGTTATCCAATAGTTTTATATGGGCTATCTATGAAGATCGAAAGGGAACCCTCTGGATCGGAACAGAAGAAGGCTTGTACCGCCTGGATCGCCGCGATGCGAAAAATGGAGACGGAACATTCACTTTTACCCTATATACAACAAAACATGGTTTATCCAGTAACATTATAAGTACCATTTACGAAGCTAGAGGAGAGACCCTGTGGATTGGAACAGAGGTTGGTTTGAACCGCCTGGATCGACGGGATTCTAAAAATGGAAATAAAAAATTAACGTTCACTGCATATACAACCACGGATGGTTTGGCTGATAACATGATAGCGTGCATCTATGAAGATAGAGAAGGAAGCTTGTGGCTCGGTACTTACGGGGGGCTGAGCCGCATGAAAGATGAAAAATTCGCAAATGTCACCACCAAAGACGGCCTCTTTGATAACACTGTATTCCAGGTACTTGAAGATGGGACCGGGAATTTTTGGATGAGTTGCAATAAAGGAATTTTCCGGGTCAGCAAAAAGGAACTCAACGATTTTTTGGATGGGAAAAGGAGTACAATTGACTGCATGTCGTATAATGAAAAAGATGACATGATAAGCAGGGAATGTAATGGAGGTTATCAGGCGGCCGGGTGCAAAAGTCGTGATGGAAAGTTGTGGTTTCCCACCATCAAAGGGTTGGTTATGGTGGAACCTGACAACATTAAAATCAATACGCTTCCACCCCCGGTAGTGATCGAGGGAATCATTGTGGACAACAAAAAAATTCAGCCTCCTTTCTCATTAAATGAAAATGGGGAGAAACTGGTTTTATCTCCAAATATTGAACGGTTTGAGATTCAATATACGGGTTTGAGTTTTCTGACCCCGAAAAAGGTACGATTCAAATACAAACTGGAAGGTTTCGATAAGGAATGGCAAGATGTGGGCACCCGGAGAATCGCCTATTACACCAAACTCCCCCCGGGAAATTATACCTTCCGTGTCAAGGCCTGCAACAATGATGGCATATGGAATGAAACCGGTGCTTCTGTTTCTTTTTACCAGGAATCCTTTTTTTATCAAACCTGGTGGTTCTACGTGATGTGTGTCCTGGCAGCAGTATTTTTAGCATTCGGTATTTATCGTTTACGTATAAAGCGTTTAACCAAACGGAAAATGGAGTTGGAAAAGCTTGTGGTTGAACGAACGTATCAACTGGTGGAATCCAACCGGCAACTGGGTAAAGCCAATGAAGAAGTCCTTAAACAATCACAGAAGCTGCAAAGAGCCGTTGAAATCGCACGTAAGGAACGGGAGGAAGCCAATGCAGCAAGCCAGGCAAAGAGCGAGTTTCTCGCCACCATGAGCCACGAAATTCGAACACCACTTAATGGCATTATCGGTTTCACTGATATGCTGATGGACACCGTTTTGAACCGGGAGCAGTTGGATTATGCCAGCACCATCAGTCGCAGCGGAGAAGAGTTAACTGCACTGCTGAACGATATACTTGATTTTTCCAGGATTGAGGCCGGGGAATTATCCATCATTCCCAGCGATTTTGAGCCTCAAGTGATTGTCTCTGATGTTTTTGAAATCGTTACCCCCAGGCTCGGCGGTAAACCGGTGGAAATGATCTGTCGAATCAGCGATAATGTCCCAGCTTTTGTTACAGGGGATGCCGGGAGGTATCGCCAGGTACTGGCCAACCTGTTGGGAAATGCTGTCAAGTTCACCAGGGAAGGTGAAATCGAACTTTCCCTTGATGTGGAGGAAGAAGAAAAAGAGAGGCTCAAATTTCACATCAAAGTTCGGGATACAGGCATCGGCATACCGGGAGACAAACTGGGGTCAATTTTTGATGTATTTCAGCAGGCAGACGGTTCCACTACCCGTGAATACGGAGGTTCCGGCCTGGGATTGTCCATATCCAAACAGATAGCAAAGCTTATGGGAGGTGATGTCTGGGTTGAGAGTGAACTGGGCAAAGGAAGTATTTTTCATTTTACCGCCTGGATGAATAAATCGAAGAAATCTTCCTCGCCGCTAAATCGTTCCATCCTCAAACCGGTCCCCATCATCCATGAGCAAACCAAACCATCTATTCATATCCTCCTGGCCGAAGACAATCCTATCAACCAGAAGCTGGCACGTTTTATGTTAATAAAGGCCGGATATGAAGTGAGTATAGTCTCTAACGGTGAACAAGCCATAAAAGCCTATACATCGGAACCGGACAAATTCGATTTGATTCTAATGGATATTCAAATGCCTAAGATGAACGGCCTGGAGGCAGCCCGGATCATCCGGGAAAAAGAAGAGCAGATGAAAAATGAAGTTCAAAATTCTCCTCATATTCCCATCATTGCAGTGACTGCGCAAAGTATGAAGGGTGACCGGGAAAAATGCCTTAACGCCGGCATGGATGATTATATTGCCAAACCCATCAAAAGAGAAGTTATTTTAAGCATGGTAAAGAAATGGTGCCTAGATAGGAAGTAGTTCAGTAGGCAGTTACGATAATACAATAACCCAGGAGGAAGGAAAAGTCAAGCGCTGTCGGTTTAAAGGTTTAATGGGACATTTAAAGATTTAAAGGGACAGGCAAATAGAAATTTCTATACACTCTGATTCACATCCCCAGGGTAAATGGAATTAAAAAGTGGACATCCAGAAAGACTCTTGCCTTCTTCTGCAGTAGGAACGTATTGGCCAGCGGTGGAAATGGTGTCCCGGAGTGGTGGAAACGTATTCCCGGGCGGTGGAAATGGTGTGCCGGAGTGGTGGAAAAATGAAAAAAGGGTTGAATTTTCACTTATTATCTATTTACATGTCACGCCCTGGAGTTATAAAATCCTCTCAAACGTTCCTTTCAGAAACTGGCAAAAGCGCAAGAAATACATCCACCGGTACAATTATTAAATCTCCTCTGTAACCAATATCTTCCTTGCTTAATAAAACCGTACCATTTGGATACTCCACTATCGAAATTTCCGGAAATTTCGATATTACACTATCCAAATCTACCAATCTTGTGATTGGTTGTCAAGGTATTTCTTCATCCTTTTTTGCTCTTAAGAATTATTTTGAAAACATAGACCAATGAAAAAATCTTTCAAACAACGGATTTGACACAATATGCCGAAGAGTCCGGTTGATGTATCTTTTATAAGATAAATTTCGCCTCACCGTTACCTGGTATCCAAACGTACCCAGCGCTTTGATGTTTCGCTGCAGCGCCGTCATATAAAGCAACTCTTCGTCGATTACCATGCCCCTCTCTCTCAAATAATCAAAGAGAACCGGTCTCCGGGATTTTAAATCCAGGTAAGAATCGAAAGCAAAAGAAACCACGTCATAATAAGACGGTGCCACCAACGAATCCTGGAAATCCACCAGGTAAATTCTACCCTTGTGAATTAACATGTTCCTGGAATGATAATCCCGGTGAGCAAAGGTATCGATGGGACGGATTTGCTCAACCATCCGGTATAATCGCTCGCGAAGTTCCTGGAGGGCACTTTTATTATTGCAATATGACAAATAATTAGGAGCAAAATGAGTAAGAAAAAAATCCATTTCCCATTTCATCCTGGCAGTATCCAGCACCGCTTTGGTACAAGAAGGAGCGATCTCCTTCAAGCGAATCAAAATATCCGCTGCGGTTTCCAGTAGTTTCTTTTGTTCTTCTTCTTTGAAAATGGAAAAAGCCTTCTGAGCCAACAAATCCCCCAGGTCTTCCTGGAGGATAATGCGATTATCCATGACTTCCTCGATTTCCGGCACATCGATATGGTGTTCTTTATAAACATTTGTCAGTTTCACGATTCGTGATATTTCTTCTTTGTTTTCCCCAGGATAAACCATCGCCACCAACGAATAGCTGTCAAAGAAAACCCTGTAAAAAACCCGCGTTGATGCCTCACCACGAATTTTTTTAATACCATTCGCATTCCTTAGTTTTGTTTCTAGGTATTCTTTCAAACTAAATAACCTTAACCGCTTCTGCTTTTATTTTTTCAACAGGAAACCCGTCTTTCATCCAGCCCCGGATACCGGAGCGGATATTGTAAATTTTTTTAAATCCTTTCTGGATAAGGATTTCACCTGCCACCGTACTCCTGTTGCCGGAACGACAGTAAACCACGATGTCTTTGTCTTTATAATCCTCGATTTCAGACAATCGCTCCATGAGCTGCTGCAAGGGGATTAATTTTGCCCCATGCAGGTGGTCGCTGTAAAATTCTTGCGGTGTTCGCACATCAAGAATCAAGGGGTCTTTTTTTTCGATCAATGCTTTGGCTTCTGCGGCGGTTAATTCCGTAAATCGAGCTTCACCCTCTGCCTTGTACTGCATGACAATGACCTTGCCGTGCAAAGCACCGTCACCCGCCGGACAATTGCCATTGCAAAATATGGGGTAAACCCCTATCTTTTTCACTTTAAAGGTAATTTCCAGGGGTTCATTTTTCTCGGATTTCTTGGAAATATTAAAATCCGGGAGGTGTACCGAAAAGGGAAAATCTTGTTTTTCCATTACCAATTTAACGGTTTCACCGCGGTAGACATAAATGGAATGGGGATTAATCCCGGCTTTAAAATGAATCACCCGGATACCGTTAACAATCTCACCATCCGCCCTGGAAGCCTGTTTTTCGTCTCCCTGTTCAGAGAGTATGTTGATGGCTCTCACATAGGCACTTTTGGTTTGTACCCCCACGAACGCATGCAAAATGGTTTTGTTTTTAAGAAACGCTACATGAGGAATACCCCTTACTTTAAACGCCCCGGCCAGCCTGGGAAGTCGGTCCACGTCTATTTTATAGAAATCTGCTTTATCTTTGTTTTCTTTGGCGATTTCCTCCAGCATAGGGGAAAGAATCCGGCATGGACCGCACCAGTCAGCATAAAGATCAAAAACCATCAACTTGTTGGGAGAGGACTCAATAATCTTTTTGAATTCCTCTTCGGATTGAATGATCTTAACGGGTGAATCTTTTGCTGCTGATGTTGACCGGGCTCCCTTGTTTTCACTGCCTGCACATGCAGTAAAAGTGATACAAAAAAATGAATAGAGAACAAAAACTGTAATTAAGATTAAAACCCATGACTTTTTCATCTTGCCTCCTTTGTCATGCATTATACATTCTAATGGAAAGAAAATTTTTTTCAATAAGGAAAATAAAAAAAAATTGAATTTTTTTTCTATTTATGCTACTAATTAATGGTTGCAAATAGAAAATGAAGCATGTGAGCATGTAATCATGTCAACACGTTGGTACAAGTTTTAAGTAAAGGAGACCATGAAAACTGAATTATTTTTAACTGTTTTTCTTCTGGGATTCGTTTTGATTTCACTCTCTCCCTTTGCATTTTCTTTAGACCCCAAAAAGGAAATCACCCAGTATATGCTGGATTCCTGGGGGATCGAGGATGGATTGCCGCAAAACACGGTAGAGACCATAATCCAGACCAGGGACGGTTACCTTTGGATTGGGACCCAGGAGGGGCTGGCCCGCTTCGATGGCGTTCGCTTCAAGGTTTACAATAAAAGAGATGTGGAACAATTCTCAAATAATTGGGTCCGGGCACTTTACGAAGACAGCGAAGGAACTCTCTGGATCGGCACCAACGGCGGCGGCCTGGTTCGCTTAAAAAATGGAACTTTCACTGCATATACAACCGCTAACGGCCTATCCAACGACCTGGTATTGTCAATTTATCAGGACCGGGAAAAGAACCTGTGGGTGGGTACGGAAAAAGGACTGAACCGTATGAAAGAGGGACGAATTATCACACATACAACCAAACAGGGATTGTCCAATTACATAATCCGGGCTATCCATGAAGACCGCAAAGGGGGGCTGTGGATCGGCTCACACGGCGGTGGACTTTATCACCTGGAAAAAGGAAGATTTACCATATATACAAAAGCGCAAGGTTTGTCCAACGACCAGGTAAACGCCATCTACGAAGACCGGCAAGGAAACCTCTGGATTGGCACCAATGGCGGTGGACTCTATTCCATGAAAAACGGGACCCCCCCCTTCTATGCATATACCACCAAAGACGGTCTCGCCAGCAATGTGATAAGGGCCATTCATGAAGACCGGGACGGGAACCTGTGGATTGCCACCCACGGTGGTGGGGTGAGCCGCTTTAAAGAAGGAAAATTTTCCTCCCTTGCCAAAAAACACGGCCTGTCCGATAACATTGTCGTCTCCCTTTGTGAAGATGCCGAAGGAAGCTTGTGGCTGGGAACATGGGGAGGTGGACTCAACTGCCTGAAAAATGGAAAATTTACCTTGTATACAACCAAGGGGGGATTATCCAATGATATGGTCTTGTGCATATATGAAGATAGAAAAGGATACATCTGGTTGGCAACGGACGGCGGTTTGAACCGCCTGGACCTGAGAACCGGGAAATTTACCGTTTATACGAAAAAACAAGGTATAGCCAGCGACCTGGTGGTTTCTATCTATGAAGACCGGCAGGGAACTATGTGGATCGGCACCGATGGCGGCGGCTTGAACCGCATGGAAAAGGGAAAATTCAGCGTATACACAACCGGGGATGGGTTATCCAACAATATGATCAGACCCATCTGTGAAGACCGGGAGGGAAACCTCTGGATCGGAACATACGGCGGGGGACTCAACCGCCTGAAAAACGGGAAATTTACCGTATATACCACAGAACATGGTTTGGCCAATAACATAATAAGAGCAGTCTACGAAGACCGAAAGGGAAACCTGTGGATCGGCACCGAAGGCGGCTTGAACCGCATGGTTCGCCCGGACGGCCGGGATGCTCCTCTCTCTTTCACCACCTATACCACCAAAGATGGTTTGGCCGGCAATGGGGTGAGGGCAATCTATGAAGACCGGGAGGGAAACCTCTGGATCGGAACATACAGCGGCGGATTGAGCCGCCTGAAAAACGGTAAGTTCACAAGCATTACCACAAATGAAGGCCTCTTCGATGACACGGTGTATCAAATACTGGAAGATGACAACGGGAACCTGTGGATGGGCTGTAATAAAGGTGTTTTTCAAGCTTCTCGGCAAGAGCTAAACCGTTTTTGCAGCGGGGAACTGGAGAAGGTACACTGCATCGCCTATGATGATAACGACGGAATGAAAAGCAGGGAGTGTAATGGGATTAGTTGGCCCTCCGCCTGGAAGAGCAGCGATGGGAAACTCTGGTTCCCTACTAAAAAGGGGGCGGTACGAATCGATCCCGGCAATATCGAAATCAACCAGTTGCAGCCGCCGCTGAAAATCGAAGCAATCACAGTGGATGACATGGAATATCAACTGCCTTTCGCTGTAAAGGGTGGGACATTGGCCTTCCCTCCTGGTACGGAACGGTTTGAGATCAGGTATACGGGTTTGAGTTTCCTGGCCCCGAAAAAAGTACGATTCAAATACAAACTGGAAGGTTTCGACAGGCAGTGGCTCAAGGTGGACACGCGCAGGACCGCCTTTTACACCAGGCTGCCCCCGGGAAATTACACCTTCCGAGTAAAAGCCTGCAACAACGACGGCATATGGAATGAAACCGGTGCGTCTATTTCCTTTTACCAGCGGCCATATTTTTTTCAAACCTGGTGGTTCTACGTGATGTGTGGTTTTGTGGTTTTAGTTTTGGCAGGAGGTCTTTACAGCCTGCGGGTAAAACAATTAACAAATCGTAAAAAGGAGTTGGAGCACCTGGTGGCTGAACGAACCCATGAACTTGAGAAAACCAATAAAGAATTGGAAAAGCTTTCCATTGTTGCCAGTGAAACGGATAATGCGGTGGTGATTATGGATGCCCGCGGGAATATTGAATGGTTGAATGAGGGTTTTACCCGGTTGTATGGTTATACATTGGAACAATTGATTAAAGAAAAGGGTGATAATATTGTTAAAGGGAGTACAAATCCCAATATCAGGGAAATAATCGCTAAAATTCCTATCGAGCGAAAACCGGTTACGTATGAGTGCATTTTCACCAGCAGGGGGGGCAAAAAAATATGGGCTCAAACCACGTTGACCCCGATTTTTGATGGACAGGGTCATTTGATAAAGATGATCGCTATTGATTCGGATATCAGTAAAATCAAAGAATCCGAGATGCAGATAAAGAATCAGCACCAGGAGATTCTTAAAAAGTCGCAGCGGCTGCAAGAAGCCATTGAAATTGCCAGGAAGGAACGGGAGGCAGCCAATGCAGCCAACCAGGCCAAAAGCGAGTTTTTGGCCCGGATGAGTCATGAAATCCGTACCCCGCTGAATGGCATTATTGGTTTTTCTGATATGCTGATGGATACGAATTTGAACGACGAGCAATTGGATTATGCCAGGACCATCAGGCACAGCGGTGATGCCTTAACTGCGCTGCTGAACGATATACTCGATTTTTCTAAGATCGAGGCCGGGGAATTAACCATTATGCCCATTGATTTTGACCCGGAAGTAACGGTTTTTGATGTATTTGAGATTGTGGTTCCCAGGGTGGCCAATAAACCTGTAGAGGTGATGTGCTGGATCAGTGATGATGTACCTGCTTATGTAAAAGGAGATGCCGGACGGTTTCGCCAGGTGCTGGCCAACTTGATGGGAAATGCTGTCAAGTTTACCATGGAAGGGGAAATTGAACTTTCCCTTGATGTAGATGATGAGGAAAACGAGCGAGTTAAATTTCATGTGAAAGTACGGGATACAGGAATCGGTATCCCGGAAGATAAGCGGGAGTCGATTTTTGATGCGTTTCAGCAGGCAGACGGTTCCACCACCAGGGAATATGAAGGCAGCGGCCTGGGATTATCCATATCCAGGCAAATCGCAGCACTTATGGGGGGCGATGTCTGGGTGGAGAGTACACCGGGAAAAGGGAGTACGTTTCATTTTACCGCCTGGATGGATAAATCCGAAAAACAGCCGGTCAAAGAAGTGGCGCCGGGGCAGGAGCTTATGGAAGGAAAAAAGGCCCTGGTTGTAGACGATAACCGGACCAACCTGGAGATTTTAACCCATGTGTTAAAACGTGCAAAGATGCAGGTTGTGGCCCTGACACAGCCGGATAAAGTCATACCGGTTCTTTCTGAGAGTTTTGCCAGTGGTGACCCGGTTGACATCTGTATCATCGATATCCAGATGCCGGAAACAAGCGGGTATGATGTGGCCAGACAAATTCGCCAACTTGATCTCCCCATGTCGGATTTGCCGCTCCTGGCTTTTTCTTCTTCTTCCTTGAGCCGTTCAGGAAAGTATAAAGAAGCTGGTTTTGACGGATTCCTTCCCAAGCCGATTCAAAGCAAGAAATTGTTAAGAATGATCGCGCGTCTATTGGTAAAACCGGTAGATGCTAAAGTTGAACACCGTGAACATAAACGGGAAGCTATTGTCACCCAGCATTCGATTAACGAGGAAGTTAAACATTCTGTCCATATCCTCCTGGCTGAAGATAACCCTGTTAACCGGAAGTTGGCCAGTTTTATGTTAACCAAAGCCGGCTACCAATTAAGTGTGGTTGAAAATGGAGAAGACGCAGTGAAAGCATATACATCCCAGCCTGACACCTTTGATTTGATTTTCATGGATATTCAAATGCCGCGAATGAATGGTTTTGAAGCCACCCGGATCATTCGTGAAAAAGAAAAACAAGCCGGGGGAAAAAATGGTCATATTCCCATCATTGCCATGACGGCGCAAAGTATGAAAGGTGACCGGGAAAAGTGCCTTGACGCCGGCATGGATGATTATATTGCCAAACCCATTAAGAGAGAAGTTGTTTTCGGGATGGTAAAGAAATGGTGCCTGGATAGGAAATAACGACTATAATGAAAAAATTGTGAATATCTATTGAAAAAAAAGTCTTTTTTTGATACAAAGAATCCTTATGCAAAGAAAAATAGTTCATTGGATCAGTTTGTTTGTAATTATGTTTTCTGTTCATTCTGCTGTTACTACTAATGCAGCGGACACGAACAGCCGCAGCAGCCGCTACGTGCTGCAGAGAGTGAAGGGTAAAGTCAAATTTGACGGTTTGAGCAATGAACCCGCCTGGGAAGGTATTAAACCACTTCCTGTGATTATGCAAACACCGGATTTCGGTAAAGAGCCGACAGAGAAGACCGAAATTCTTGTGGCCTATGATAATGAATACCTGTACCTGGCAGGACGGCTGTATGATTCCCAACCTGAAAAAATACGGGTGCCCTCAAAAAAACGCGATGATATGGGTGGAGGTAACAACTGGTTCGGTATGATCCTCGATACCTTTAATGATAAAGAGAATGCCCTGGCATTTTTTACCACACCGGCAGGTCTTCGCCTGGATATGACAGTGTTTAACGATGCCCAGGGTGAATTCCCCCTGAACGTTAGTTGGAATACCTTCTGGGATGTGAAAGTCGCACGTAATAATAAAGGATGGTTTGCCGAGATTCGCATTCCTTTCTCAAGCCTTCGCTTCCAGGAGAAAGACGGACAGGTTGTCATGGGCCTTAGCGCCTGGCGTTGGATACCGCACAAAAATGAAACCGTCATCTTTCCCAAAATTCCTCCTGACCTGGGTCCCTATGGAATTTTTAAGCCCTCCCGGGCGCAGGAAATTGTATTGACCGGTATCCGCAGCCGGAAGACCCTATATGTGGCACCATATGTCCTGGGGGGATACGGCCGGTCTTTTGAGCTTAATGATGCTGAAACAGCCTATGAGCGCAGCGATGATCCCGCTCACGAGGCAGGACTGGATATCAAGTATGGTCTCACCAGTAACCTGACACTGGATATCACGGTTAATACCGACTTCGCCCAGGTGGAGGCAGATGATGAGCAAGTGAACCTGACTCGATTTTCGCTTTTCTTCCCGGAAAAAAGACTCTTTTTCCAGGAGCGTTCCAGCATTTTCGATTACAGCCTGGGTGGTGAGAACCGTCTTTTTTACAGCCGCCAGATCGGTATTTACGATGAAAAACCCGTGCGCATATATGGAGGAGCTCGCCTGGTGGGACGGATGGGACCCTGGGACCTGGGACTCATGAGCATGCAAACGGCAGCGGTGCAGGACCAACCCTCTGAAAATTTCAGTGTGCTCCGGGTACGCCGCCGGGTTTTTAATCCCTACTCCTATATAGGCAGCATGGTGACGTCACGGGTGGGCACGGACGGTTCCTACAACATCGCTTACGGGTTGGACGGCATTATCAGGCTTTTCGGTGATGATTATTTAACCGTAAATTGGGCTCAAACCTTTGAGAACGAAGCGGAAAACAAATTGATTTCACTGGACCCGTCGCGAATACGGATAAATTGGGAACGCCGCAGAATTAAAGGCTTTACCTACAACCTGGATTTTTCCCGTTCCGGGGTTGCCTATAATCCCGGCATGGGGTTCCAGGAACGTGAAGATTATACGCGGTCCGGTGGTATTTTGCGGTATGGATGGATGCCGGGAGAGAAGTCAAAGCTGTTTAACCACGGTGTCTTTGTAAATGGTTTTTTAGTTCTTTCAAACCAGGATAAATCCACGGAATCGGCGGAAATCGCTGTGGGTTATGAGTTTGTTTCAAAATCCACTGCTTTCGGGAAAATAGAGTTCAAGCGTTTCTACGAAAATATTACCGAGGTTTTTTCCTTTAACGAGGAAGACGACGAAAATGGCGACAATGAAGAGGAGGAAGAAGACCCGGATGTATTGGTGGGACAATACACCTTTTATGGAGTGGAGGCGATGTATGTAACGCCTCCCACCCGGCGTTTTTACCTGGCAACAACACTATATGCCGGTACGTTTTACGATGGCTGGCGGGTGTCAATGGATTTTACTCCCCTGTGGAATATCTCATCCAGCCTGGAATTGAGCGGTTTTTACCAGTTCAATCACATTAAATTTACTGACCGGGATAAACAGATCGATACGCACATTGCCCGGCTCCGGGTTTTAACCATGTTCAGCACCAAGCTCACGGCCAGTGCTTTTATACAATACAACAGCGCCTTCCATGAAATCACAGGCAATTTCCGTCTCCGTTATAATCCAAGGGAAGGTAACGATTTTTACCTGGTTTACAACGAGGGAATTAATACCAACCGGTTCCGTGAAGAACCGGTGCGCCCCTTTACCGATAATCGCACCATCATGTTAAAATACACCTACACCTTCAGGTTTTAGGTCCTCATTATGCATTTTGCATAATGCATGATGCATAATGCACGCTGCGTAATAATAATTAACCCACCCCCGATTACCCCTAACAGGGTGAAAACGTTTCCAACCGGGGGGTCGATGTTTCTTAACCGGAACAGATTGTTTCTGATCGGGGAGAAGATTGGCTTTATTAAGAAACATATAATTTAAATCCCGGCCCGTTTGTTTCTCAATAGGAAGGAATTGTTTCCTATCGAGGTGACTTTTATGTTGAAAAAAGCTGGAGGAATGTCAATGTAACGCCCGATTGTCATTGATTGGACCGGATTGTTTCCTAATGGCAAACTTTTGTCATCGATAGGAAAGGAATGTTTCCTACCGGGAAGCATTTTGTTACTGATTTAACTGGCGGAAAGGGGTTAAGGCGGCAAAATATAATAGTAAAAGCACCGCGGAGAGCGCAAGGACCACGGAAGGCATTACTCCAAACAAATATCTTGATTTATTTTTTGGAAAGGGTTATAATTAATTTCGCATTATGCATTTTGCATAATGCACGATGCATAATAATAGTTAACCGCTTAAAAAGGAGGTAAATGTGAATCCGTTTGTTTATGGAGAGAAAGTAAGTGGTGAGAATTTCGATTCAACGAGGGATAAAGAGTCTGCTGAATAAAGGTATTATCGATAAGAATGGGGAAAAGATTGGAATTAATGATGTTTTTTTAAAACTCTGGCTGATAAAAAAGATGAGTTATTCCATCAGGCAGAATTTTTAAAGTTAAGGGAATCTATTGATAAAGGAATGTCTTTCACCGGCAGGATGAACTCAATATAATCGGGTTCTGAAGACCGGGGCATCTTCTTCCAACTGCTGCGCTGCAAAAATTCCAGCAGCAGTTTGTTTTTAGCCGTCGGATAATAAAGGGCTTTCGGTTGAGAACGATTTCTTTTGCTGGATTTTTCGCCTGCCCCCTTTTTTTGCTTTTTGTGAAAGATTCACAAATTTCCAACCTTGTTTTTTTCTCTCTTTTTCTTTTTTTCTTATCATTTTTGCCAATTTGTGAATATCATTGCCACATTCATTTGCTATTTCTCTTCTTGCTTTTCTTACTTCCTCTACAATAGGATCATTCCACATTAAAATCACCTCCTTACCTTAATAATAAAATCGTATTAATTCTTCCGGAGTACAAATTGTCGGTGTTTCATGTCCAATAATGGCATTATATCTTGCTAATTGATTCTTAAAATATGCATTTCCGATATGTTTGCAATTCCAGGTCAATAAAAAATCCATTTCATAGTATACTGCAAATGCGATATGCAGCATATCATTTAACAGTTTTTCAGGAAAATTATATTTGCTCATATACTTTTCAGTTAGTTTTTCAATTCCTTTCTTTAAAATTAGTACCTCCACTTCACGTATTGCTTGTAATCTCTTCTCCACAAATTCAGGATCTCCCCGGCTGATCTCATCAAGAACTATTTCTGAGATAAATAAATCATGATCTTTTCTCTCTTCATTCCACCAGGTACGAGTCAATTCTTGATGACTCAGTACAACAATATCTCTACTGGGACTGGCTGCTAAATAGCTAGGAATCGATGTTTCAAGATATACTGTTGACACTTTAATTATCCTTCAGAAGAAGTTATATAGATATCACAATTGGAAAAAAATTTCAACAAGTTTGACGAAAAAAGTTTATTTTTGCCTGGCACCTTGTCTTTGTCTTTGGCATTATCTTCAGAGGAAAGACTAATTTTTGCCATTAAACTGAAAATCAATGGAATCCATTGATAACGGGATATCCTTCACAGTCTGGATGAACTCAATATAATCGGAGTCTGAAGACCGGGCGGTTTTCTTCCACCCGCTGCGCTGCAAAAATTCCAACAGTGGTTTGTTTTTAGCCGTTGGATAATAATGAGCCTTCAATTGAGAAAGATTTCTTTTGCGGCAAAACCGGGCCAGGCCGGTTAAAAGGGCATTCTCCACGTTTCGGCCCAAAACACGGCAGCTTAACAACAGCGTGTCGATAAATAAGCAGTCTTCCTCTTCTTTTTCTTTTACAATCACCAGACCAGTTAACCCGTATTTACCGAACCGGTCGGAGACATCCAGTATCCAGCAGTGATTACCGGAAGTTTGTTTCAATTGTCGGATGTCTCCTTCACTGCGGCGGATGGTGCTGAGATTAAACTGGTTGGTGCGTTGCGTCAACTGCGAAGCACGAGGCAATTGTTCCGGCTTGAGCGGCATCATGCGTATTTTCAATTCAAGACTCTTGATAAAATCCTCCAGGGAAGGCATACGCTCGCGAATTTCCTTGCGTTTCCGCTCAGTCACGTACATCCGGCTCCTCTTTTCATCCTCTTCCGTAACTTTTACCCGGTCAAAGGCCCAGATATGCTTTAAAAACATGGGGATTTCTTCAGGGTCTCCTGGCAGTTGGATCGTCAATACCTCCGGCTGAAAGGTCATCACTTCGGAACACTCCAGGGGATTGTCATCCACATATATAAAGGTGTCAATGCCCAGGTTTAATTCTTCGGCCAATTTTTCCAGGTTCCGGGGTTTGGGATTCCAATTGATGCGCCAGGCGGCGAAATGATCCTTTTTCAGCGGCATGTGGGGATTTTTTGCAAATACCTCCCATACATCGGCTTCATTGTTTTTACTGCACAAAACCAAAAGCATGCCCTGCCGGTATTTTTGCAGCATGAATTCCTGGAGTTCCAACCATGGCCCTTCGATTTTAACACCTTCGGAACCATCTTCANNGGCAAAGATGTGCCGGGCAATATAGGTTCCCATTGCTGCGTAAAACTCACTGCTGAAAGGAAGATGCCCCTCCAGGTCGGTTTCAGGATTAAATACCTCTTCCACGTCGTAAAGCGTTTGTAATCGGGTAAAATCAATGAGATAGTTATTATCAATGGTTTTCACTGCTTCTTCCCACCGTTGGTACATGTCTTTCAGGTATTGGAAAAGAAAATCACTGAACCCCAGGTGAGGGGCAGTGGGAAATACCCCGGTAAACAGCGGCACAGACGATGCCCTGGCTCGAAGTATCCGGGTTAATTCTGCAAAATTTGTCTCCAGTTTTTCACATTTTTCATCTTCACTGGTTCCAGGGTTGTCCCGCAGCCAATCCTCAAACCGCACCAATACCAGGTTGACACTGCTG
>WVZO01000519.1 GCA_011772425.1 Candidatus Aminicenantota bacterium | reverse complement strand
GGGGCAAAGTACTGAAAGTGGATTTAGCATCGCTGTAGATGGTAGCGGCAATGCCTATGTGATCGGATATACATGGAGTACGGACTTTCCCACCCTGAATCAATACCAAGCATATCAAGGAGGTGGTGATATCTTTGTCACAAGGCTGGACCCGGCTCAGAGCGGCGCCTCCAGTCTCCTCTATTCCACCTACCTGGGGGGGGGGAGTGGCGATTATGGATATGACATCGCTGTAGACGGCAGCGGCAATGCCTATGTGACGGGAACTACATATAGTACGGATTTTCCCATCCTCAATCAATACCAGACGAATCAAGGAGATTCGGATGTCTTTGTCACCAGACTGGATACGACTCAGGGCGGAACCTCCGGTCTCATCTATTCCACCTACCTGGGGGGGCAAAGTACTGAAAGTGGATTTAGCATCGCTGTAGACGGTAGCGGCAATGCCTATGTGACAGGAGATACAGATAGTACGAATTTTCCCACCCTCAATCAATACCAGGGAAATCAACTTAACCGTGATGCCTTTGTTACAAAGCTATTTTACCCGAGTCTCCCCACCG
Source organism: Candidatus Aminicenantota bacterium (assembly GCA_011772425.1). Taxonomy (GTDB): domain Bacteria; phylum Acidobacteriota; class Aminicenantia; order UBA2199; family UBA2199; genus JAKAGC01. Next base: position 31,435 of record WVZO01000519.1, on the reverse strand, counting down.
TGACCACTGCGCCTGTGACTTCTATAACCACTAACTCTGCCAAATGTGGTGGAGCAGTCATCTCTGACGGCGGAGCAGCAGTGACTGCACGGGGCGTGTGTTGGAGTACGAACGTAAATCCCACCACTGCCGATAACACAACAACCGACGGCACCGGGACCGGTGTGTTTACCTCCAACATAACCGGACTATCTCCCGGCACCACTTATCATGTCCAAGCGTACGCCACCAACAGCGTGGGTACGTCATACGGAAGTGATTTAATGTTCACTACAGCAGCGGTACTTCCCACAGTAACCACAACCGCCGTTTCCAATATCACGTCCACCTCTGCCGACAGCGGCGGTAATGTGACTTCTGACGGCGGAGCAGCAGTAAATGCACGGGGAGTGTGTTGGAGTACGAATGTAAATCCCACCACAACAGATAACACAACAACCGACGGAACCGGAACCGGGAGCTTTACCAGTTCCATCACCGGGTTGATGGAATACACCACTTATTATGTTCGCGCTTATGCCACCAACTCTGTTGGAACCGGATACGGTAACCAGAGGAGCTTTACCACCAGCGCAGAGTCTGTGACAGTGACAATAACAGAACCCCAGGACGGCGCACAGGTATCTGGAACCGTGATCATCAAAGCAACGACCTCTTCCTACGCGGCCAAATCCCCGGATGCTTCCATACAGGCGGTGGAAAAAGTGGAATTCTATTGTGATGAAACCAAAATAGCAGAAGATACCGATGAACCCTATGAAACCACCTGGGATACCACCACTCATGCCGATGGTGACCATATCATCAAAGCGGTTGCTTACAATATTGCAAACCAGACGGCTGAGGATAAGATTACGGTACATGTGGTGAATACACCACCGGAAATCATGCTTAACCGTACCCATTTGAATTACGGTTCAGTCCCTCAAGCCGGTACAGCATCCGTAAGCTTGAACTCTCCCGATTTAACCACCGGTTCACAAACTATTCTCATCAATAACATCGGCGGCGGGACATTAAACTGGACCGTTAGCAAAGATGCCAATTGGCTCACCTGCACACCCCAAAGCGGAACCGATAGGGGTGCTGTAACCGTTACCACTGACCCCTCCGGCCTGCAAACAGGGACCTATAATGCCACCGTTACCATTCAAGACCCCAATGCTGTTAATTCCCCACAAACAGTACCTGTCTCCCTGGTAGTATACGGTCCGGGTACCACGGCCATACCCTTCGGCTATTTTGAGACCCCCATCCATGGTTCTACCGTGATGAGCAGTATCCCGGTAACCGGGTGGGCATTGGATGATATCGATATCACCGGTGTCAAAATCTACAGGGCACCCATACCGGGGCATGAAACCGGCGGTTTGGTTTATATTGGCGACGCAGTAATGGTGGACGGCGCCCGACCCGATGTGGAACAACAGTTCCCCACTTACCCCAAAAACTACCAGGCTGGCTGGGGTTACATGATGTTGACCAATTTCCTGCCCTTCCAGGGGAACGGTACCTTTACCATATATGCAAAAGCCACAGACAAAGAAGGCCATGAAGTGACCCTGGGAAGTAAAACCATCACCTGTGACAATGCCAATGCCGTGAAACCCTTTGGTGCCATCGATACCCCTGATCAAGGAGGAACCGCTTCCGGGAGGGCTTATGTCAATTTCGGCTGGGCATTAACCCCGCAGCCCAATACCATCCCCACGGACGGGTCTACCATTCTTGTGTGGGTGAACGGCGTCCCCATGGGTAATCCGGTTTACAACCAGTACAGGAAAGATATAGCCACGCTTTTCCCCGGTTACAATAACAGCAATGGTGCCGTTGGTTATTTCTATTTAGACACCACAGCGTATCTCAATGGAGTACATACTATTGCCTGGTCGGTGCAGGACAATGCCGGTAACAAGGATGGCATTGGCAGTCGTTATTTTACTATCGTGAATATCGGAAGTGACAATATTGCCGGTACCAATTCTAACGATTACCATCTCAGAAGGCCGCGCTATTTCAGTGTCTCGCAAGTACAGCGGGCAACCATGTCAGCGGAGCCGGTAGTTGTGAAAAAAGGATATGACAGGAATGCCGGAGCCGACGTGCTTTACCCCAACCCTGAAGGAATTATCGATGTCCAATTAAGAGAAGACCAGAGGGTTGAAATCTATTTGTGGAGCAGTCTGTTTTCGGAACTTGGTGTTGTTTCCGGTTACATGCTAACGGGTAACCGGTTACAACTTCTGCCCATCGGTTCTACCCTGGATAATGGCAGCGGTATCTTTTACTGGCAGCCTTGTGCCGGATTCTTCGGTCACTACCGGTTTGTATTTGTGGAGAAAGCAGCCGGCGGACAGTTTACAAAGAAGTTTGTAAACATGGTGATTAAACCTAAATATTAACAAAAAGGCAATAAGGGGACACAATAAGGGGACAGGCCGGGAATTGGCCGGGAATTGCCTTCCCGCCGGCACCTTTTTACGCCCTGATAAACTAAAAAACCGTTGGTTTGTTGACAACCCGGTGCTTTTGGTTTAATATAAAACCATGATCGAAGAACATGAATTAAAAGGTATTCCTTATGGCATAGCCGATTTCAAAGATTTTCGTATAAAAAATTTATATTACGTAGACAAAACACGGTTCATCAGGAATATCGAAAAAAAAGGAAGCTTTCTATTCTTTATCCGCCCCCGCCGGTTCGGGAAATCACTCTTCCTCTCCATGATGGAATACTATTACGATATCGACCAAAAAGACCAATTCGATTTCCTTTTCAATGGTACCGATATCCACCAAAACCCCACAAAAGAAAAAAACAAATACCTGGTACTAAAATTTAATTTCTCCGCGGTAGAGACAAAAAAAGACGCTGTCGAAAGGGCGTTCTTTTGTAATGTAAGGGATAGCTCCTGGGTTTTCGTCGATAAATATTCCGGTTTACTTGGCATCGATTCCAACGAAGTAAAAAACAAACTGGAACAATCGCAATCCCCGGCAATGCTTTTGAATTTGCTCTTAAGATACTGCTATGGAAAACAACAACTATACGTCATCATCGATGAATACGATAACTTTGCCAATACCATCCTTTCCGATTCCGGGGAAGAGGAATACCGGGCCATCACCCACGGCGAAGGTTTTCTACGTTCCTTTTTCAATGTGATAAAAGCAGGAACCACCGGGAGCGATACACCCATTTCGCGGCTATTCATGACCGGGGTTTCTCCCATTACCCTGGACGACGTCACCTCCGGGTTTAACATCGCGTCGAACATTTCATTGGATCCGGATATCGCTGAAATGATGGGATTCACCAAAAACGATGTCGAAACCATCATCGAATACTACAGGCAAACCGGGAAAATCCGCCATTCTACCCCGGAACTGATGGGCATCATGAACCAATGGTATAACCATTATAAATTTGCCCTTCGTTCCACCTGCGAAGTTTTTAATACTGTCTTTGTATTATACTTCCTCCGGGAATACCTGAAAGAATCCCGGATCCCGGACCAACTCATCGACAATAACGCCCGGATGGATTATATGAAACTGCGCTATTTGATGATTAGCGATAAAAAAGGTACTCCCCGAATCAACGGCAATTTTCCCCAACTCCGGCAAATCATGGAAAGCGGTTCCCTTCATTCCGCCATCGTCGATCGTTTCCCCATCGCTAAACTGACCAGCCCGGGGAATTTTATCTCCCTTTTATACTATTTCGGCCTCTTAACCATCACCGGCAGCGATGAAGAACATAAAGCGATTCTTAAAATTCCCAATGAAGCCATCAAACGGTTATACTACGATTATATCAAAGAAACCTATGAAGAGACCGGTATATTAACCATCGATTTAAGCCGGTATGAAGCGGCCATGAAAGAGATGGCCTTTAGTGGGAAATGGAAACCGTTAATCGCTTACCTGGTGGAACAGATGGAGACTTCGATGGGTATAAGAGATTTAATCACGGGGGAAAAAGGGGTCCAGGCCTTTTTGAATGTCTACCTGGGATTATCCGCTTTGTACCTGGTTTATTCGGAAAAAGAGCTGAAAAAAGGATATGCCGACCTGGTGTTGGAACCGTTCCTGGCGCAATACCCCGGGTTGAAGTTTTCATATCTGATCGAAATCAAATACATCAAACCCCAGGGTAAAAAGAAAGAATTACCCCCGGGGCAAATCAAAACAATAAAAAAAGAAGCAGAAATCCAACTCAATAAATACAGCCTGGATGAGAAATTCCGGAAATCTATCGGAAAAACCACTTTGAAAAAACTGGTGCTCATCTTCAGTGGAAACCGGATGGTACATCATAGTGAAATTTAGTTTTGGGTTTTTCCTCTTCTCCCCTTCCCCCTCTTCCCTGCCTGGTGCGCATTTCCCTGTTGAGAGCTTCGTCTTTCTCAACTTCACATGCACATCGATATAAGGCTTGCTCTCTGTCCTTCCCGGGAACTCCAGGGGGGGAATCAGGGTAATCCAGGTGAGTAATGAAATCAAGTACTCTTTTCTGCTGTTCTAAGGGCAAGGCATCAAGCTTTCTTTCTATTTGCCGTCTAACTGATATCGTCTGCATTCTTTCTCCTTTGCTGTGGTAAAATGATAGTATTTTGAAGAAGAAAAGTCAACTGTAAATCGAATTTTTTATTTGCTTAAAAGAAATTGCTGACCGCATAAAATGGAAATATACCTTCCTGGATGAAGATTTTGGAAAGCCCACGGATGCCAGGTTAGGTGACGAATACTTCTACAGGCATTTCGATTTTCCTTGAGGGCTGTTTTTTTCGCTCCAATACTTCAAAAAAATCTTTTTCTACTCTTCTTAAGATTTTTGCTTCAAAATAGCGTTCTCCGCAATAGGTACATTCTTCGCAAGGTACATTTTCAAACAACATGAAATGACCTTTGTGCCTGTAAATATAATCCACCTGTTTAAAGACGACATTTTTATTTCCGCAAAAATTGCATCTTTCGATCTTCATACTATAATTAAACTACAAATTACAAAATATTGCAAGTACCCATGGATTCACCGCCAACAATTTAAGAACTGGCGGAACGAAACGGAATTGAAAAAGGGCTTGATGAATCAAGCCCCTACTTTTCTTTTAAGCTCTCTCTCAACTTCTTATCTTCTTAACTTCTCAACTTCTAAGCTTTACTGTTCCGGGTCTTCGGCCATGGACGCTTCCACCAAATCCCTGTTCTCTATCTTAAACCTCTGGAAATGCACCAACACTTCATGATACAGCAAGGGAATCCTTAAACCAATACTGGACAGACGCCCAAAAAGCCCAAATTTATTGCATTATTTCGTCTTCGAGAGGAAAATATAATTGTAAATTGTCGATTTCCTTGAAATGTATATCATTCGTAATAAGCTTCAGCCCATATTGTTTTGCAACCGAGGCAATCCATATGTCGTTTTCAGGAATCGGTTTTCCCTTCTTTTTAAGTTGATTCTTTATCTCACCGTAAAGCCTGGCTGTACTTTTATTATTTTCCAGTATGGGAATCTTATCCATAAAGCTGGATATGGCTTTTAAATTTTCTTTCACTTTTTTTGACTTGAAAGCGCCGAAATAGAGTTCACCGATTACGGTCACCGGCACATATATTTCTTCTATTTCACTTAATATTTTGACTGTCTTATCATCCTTTCCCAAAAAAGAAATAACAGTATTCGTGTCCAATAAATATTTACCATTCATTATAATCGATTTTTTCGCATCCGTCTTCTATAATTTGGATGAGTTCTTCTGCGTCTTCGGGAGATAAAGTTCCAGCGAATTGGATTAAGTCCTTCCCGTGAACTCCAGGGGGGAAATCAGGATAATCCAGGTGAGTAATGAAATCAAGTACTCTTTTCTGCTGTTCTAAGGGCAAGGCATCAAGCTTTCTTTCTATTTGCCGTCTAACTGATATCGTCTGCATTCTTTCTCCTTTGCTGTGGTAAAATAATAGTATTTTAAAGAAGAAAAGTCAACTGTAAATCGAATTTTTTATTTGCTTACCCTTCTTTCGAAAAAGCAGTTAACCAAAGAATTTCCCTTCAGGGGGGCTAATCTGGCAGTGCAACATTTCCATTCTCCCGGAGTGATGGGATACTGCTCTTGACTTTATTTTACATATTTATTAATATGTCTACTATGATTAATACCGATTTTCTCATTCGTCTCAATAAACCTGGCAACAGCCAGGAGAATGCAAAAGAATTTATAGGGGATACATCAAAATGGGAATAACAATACAATACCGGGGACAATTAAAATCACCCGCTCTTATCGATAAAATTCGCAGCGATTTAAAAGAGATTGCTGACCGCATGGGATGGGAATATACCATCCTGGATGAAGATTTTGAAACGCCCACGGATGCCAGGTTAGAAGTGAGCGAAAAAGGGTGTGAAATTGTCGGTCACCTGGCACTAAAGGGCATCAGTCTTAATGTTCACAAGGATTGTTCTTCTTTCGATTTCTTTTTCGATGCTGACGGCATTCTTCGCGACCCGGTTCAGATGGTACAAACAGAACAGGAACAAGAAGTTGAACAAGAAAACCTGCACTTTACTTTCGTAAAAACCCAATTTGCACCCCCGGATATTCACATCACACTGGTAAAATTCCTCAGATACCTGGAAGAAAAATATTTTCAAACATTGGACGTTATCGATGAAGGGAACTATTGGGAAACAGGAGATGAGGATTTATTAAAAGAAAAGATGGAATTTTTATCCCAAAAAATGGATGCTGTTTCGCAAGCCCTCGAAGATAGCTGGATAAAAGTGGAACCCGGTGATTCGGATTTGGATATTTTAGTCAAGATTGAAAAGGTCCTTAGAGAGATAGACCAGTAATAATTTGGGGACAATCGAAAAAAACTTCTCAACTTCTAAGCTTTACTGTTCCGGGTCTTCGGCCATGGACGCTTCAACCAAATCCCTGTTCTCTATCTTAAACCTCTGGAAATGAACCAACACTTCATGATACAGCAAGGGAATCCGCTCCATGTGTGCCAATAACGCCTTTACTTCCGGCTTCATTTCTATCTCCGTCCCGGCTGCGGTTTCTTCCACCGCTTTCCCCTTTTTTCCCTTTTTCTCTCTCTCCATCTCCAGTTCCTCCTGGGCCTTCTCCAATTCCGCTTCGCTGCCCTTTTCTTTATAATACACCGGCCCTTTGTTGAATAGAAACCAATCCATGGATATATCAAACTCGTTCGACAACCGGCTCAATGTCTGTAAACCGGGAAACGTCTCTCCATTCTCGTTCTTGTAATAGGTGACATTTTTAACATCCAGGCGGCGCGCCATCTCTTTCCGCGGGAAGTTTAACAGTTCCCGCACTTTCTTCAATCTTAAACCGGCTCCCTGTATTAAACTTCTATCTTTCATTACCATATTCTTTTCTCCTTTATGAATGAGTTCATCTATATTATACGAAAATATTTTAAATAAGTTTTCTCTTTTTACTGATATTCTGCAAAATGCGCGAAAAAAAACAAAGTTTTCCCGGTTGGTATCTTTCAAATGCCATGAACCAGCCCTTATAGGGTGGGGACGCCGTCCCCTTTTGTGAAAAAAAACAAAAAAATCCCGAAACAAAGAATTTTTGTCTCACAACGATATAAAAAATTATATTGAAAATATAATTGTGTCTAATAAAAATCGACAATCGCTTCCCAAAAATTTACATGCGCCTAACGAGAATATAAAAACACGATGCAAAAACAATGAAACGTCTAACAAAAATATATTTTTGTCTCACAATGATAGACAAAACTTTCCCTGCAAACAGGAAGAGTCTCATGAAAATATACGTGTGTGCCGTAGAAAATAGCGAATTCCCATCAAAGCCCGACATGCGTCTATTGTCAATAGACAAAAGTCTCATGTTAATATACGTGTATCTATTGAAAATATAGATGTTTATCGTGTAAATATACATGTACGCTGTGTAAAAATAGATGCGTCTAACGACAATATACATGTGTCTAATGTAAATATATGTGCGCGCTGTGAAAGCATAAACATGTCTATTGAAAATATACTGCAAGGGGGCTCTTTTTATAAAAACCGCCCCCCTGGACCCCCCGCAAAAATTTTTTATAGCCTACTGCGGCTCCCCCCGCCGGGGGGCTTTCAGTTCTTTTAATTTTTCTACGGCATTGGTATTGCGGGGGTTCAGTTCCAATGATTTTTTATAATTGGTAATCGCCAGTTCGATATCGCCATTCACCATATAAGCTTCCCCAAGGCTGTCGTAAACATTAAAGGATTTCGGGTACAGCTCCACATTTAACTTAAACACCTCGATGGCCGCCTTTATTTCTTTCATTCCCAGCAGTTGATACCCCATGCTGTTGAGCTCACCTTCTCCAAAGGTATAGGCATCTTTATCGCGTTTCCGTTTCGCTTTATATGCTTGAATGGCTGCCTCCGGTCCCATTTTTTTGATATCGGCATAAAGGGCGGCGGTTTCCGGCGACGGCAAAATCGTCAGTCCCACGGGGATTCCTTTTCTGTCAAGTTCAAAGAACCCGTATGCTTCGATATCCTCTGCTACGAATTGCGTTTTGGAAACAGGCAGGAGATGGAAAGGTTGTCCACTTGGCATCTCCACCACCAGGTAACCGTGCAGTTTTTTTACCGCAAGTTCATAATCGCCCACTTGATATTCCTTTATGTATTTCTTCAATATTTTAGGTTTAAGTGTCGTGAGTTTGGGGCGTTTATAAGAGGGTGTGTTTTGCAGAGGGATCAACTCAGGATTGGGTTTAGGGTTTGCCAGTTTGGCATCCAGGATCATCCGTATCAATTTTTTATTGGGTCTGGCACGTTTACCTTTGTAGGTATCGACCCGTTGGACAATCACCATATTGGCGCCTGGCAGAACAGCAGCCACTTGAGTTCCAACCCCCAGAGCCGCATACATCCCCCCCACATTCTTAAAATCATGGTAAACCCACCATAGGTACCCATACCCAAAATTGACACCTGCGCAGGAATAAGCAGTGGTACTTTCTTTTATCCACGCTCTGGAAATCACCTGTTTGTTATTCCATTTGCCTTGCTGCAGGAAGAGCTGTGCGAACCGGGCCAGGTCCCTGGCTGACAGCCGAAAAGGATAAGCCGGATGGGTGGAGTTTTCCGGTTCCAGGTGATGGTAACCGTCAATCAAACGAAAGTCCTCCATCTGTATCGGGTCTGCAATACGTTTTTTAAAATCCAAAAAAAAATCGGTTTTGGTCTCCTGTTCCAGGATAGTGCAAAGGGTATTGAAGTCCCAGTTGTTGTAGTACCAGAAGGTATTGCGTTTATAACTCCCACGCTTCGGCCGCCTGGCTTTCATTTGCTGGGTTTCGTAAGCCGCGGGATGGTAAACCCCGGAGCGGGCTTTCAAAAGGTCTCGAATCCTGGCTTGTTTTTCTTCTTTGGTAAGGGGAAATTGATCGTCGATCTTCAGTTCTTCCAGGGTTTTATCCAGGTTAATGGAGCCGTCGTCCACGTGGGTACCGTAAACCGCACTAAGCAGACTCTTTCTCACCGAGTGGCACATTGATATCGTCGTTTCACATCGCCCCAGGAGATCAGCACCTTGCCGTTGTACACCACCATAAACGCTGCTGCATCTAACGTATCGTACAACTTTTTAGCTTCCAGCAGTTTCTCGGAAGAGAACCCTGCTTCTCCCGGTGTTTTGTACTGCATCCAGTGTTTTTGGGGATTTTGAGCTGATGCCCCGGTGACCAACAATATGAGCAAAGCAATTGTTATAACCGCTGCTTGCCATCTTATTTTACTCATAATAACCTCCTTATCTGTCTTTTATCCGTTTAAAATTGTATTTTATAGAATACTGGATGGTATTTCAATAGATAAGTCACATTATTTAATATTTTCCCCAGCACTGCAAAATAGCCTGTTCCGCATAGTTCTCGGACAGCCTCCTAGAAGTCAAAAAGTTGACAGAGCTTTTATAAGTTCAAATTCACAATTGACAATTGATCATTAATGATTAATAATTTACTAGGAGCCTGTCCGAGAATAGCAAAAACCATCGAAATTCGGGATAAGGGCGAATACAAGATTCGCCCCTACAAAGGATCTCGGGATGTATGTAGGGGNNAATAATCTCCTTAGCTTTTTTTTATCCATTTAAAATTGTATTTTATAGAACACCGGATGATATTTCAATAGATGAGTCACATTATTTAATATTTTTCGCGTTGCTGCAAAATGCCCTTCACCTGGTAGAAGTCAAAAAGTTGACAGAGCTTTTATAAGTTCAAATTTACGATTGACAATTGATAATTAATGATTAATAATTTACAATTGGACAATATCTGATGACAAAACGAAATGGGATAACATATACTGAACACAATGGCCAATTCATCAAACACTGCCCCTGTACACCGGACGTGGTGTCCTGCGGTTACTATAACCTTAACCTGCACACCGGCTGCCCCTACAGCTGCTCTTACTGCATCCTCCAGGCTTACCTGGAAACTAAAGAACCCATATATTTTACCAATTTTGCCGACATGGAAAAAGAACTCCAAGAGGCTTCCTACACCCATCGATATTTGAGAATCGGGACCGGCGAGTTGACAGATTCGTTGGCACTGGACCCCCGGACCGACTACTCACACAAAATCCTGGCTTTGTTTGAACAATTCCCAGACATTGTGTTCGAATTTAAAACCAAATCCACCCACATTGAGAATATATTAAATTATGGCAAGAAATTGAACAATATTATCATTTCCTGGTCATTAAACCCCCGGGAAGTCATTAAACGGGAAGAACTCCTGACCCCGAACCTGTTTTCCCGTTTAAAGGCCATTGAAACGGCCCAACGGCAGGGTTTCAAAATCGGCATTCATTTTGACCCCATTGTTGTTTTCCCGGGATGGAAAGCTGCCTACCTGGATTTGATTCGACAAATCGCCAAGATCATTATTCCAGCGCAAATTGCCTGGTGGAGCCTGGGTGCGCTGCGGTTCCCTTATTCATTAAGGGACCATATTTTCAAATACCAGAATTCCCGCTTATTCGAGGGGGAATTAATCAAAGGTCATGACGGAAAATACCGCTATTTCAAACCCCTGCGCCTGGAATTATTTCACTATGTAAAGAAGCACATCCGGGAATACGTTTCCCCGGATGTTCCCCTTTACCTGTGTATGGAAGACAAAGAAGTCTGGCAAGAGGTACTGCCCAAACTGCCCCCTGATGAAGCTGCCCTCAACAAATACCTTTATGAATCCGCCCTTCGTGTCCTTCGTGCCTTCGTGGTTCAAAAAAGGCGGCGGTGAATCCAGGATGAAATTAGGACTTGAAATTTTCTCGTTTTCCTTATATCATATATTCTAACAGAACTCATAAAATACAGGAGGAGATAATGAGCGTAAATGTATTTGATTTTGCCATGCAAATGGAAAAAGATGGAGAGGCATATTATCGCGACCTCGCAGCTAAATGCAGCGTTGAAGGAATAAAAAATATCCTCAACCTGCTGGCCGATGATGAAGTCGGTCATTACAATATATTTAAAAAACTAAAAGAGGAAACCCCGGCGGATATTGCAGGAACAGCCATCCTGACAAATGCCAAAAATATCTTTGCCCAAATGAGAGAAAAAGATAAAAAAACAGAATATAACTTTGACGTCTCAGAAATCGAACTGTACAAAAAAGCTATCGAGATTGAAAAAAAAAGTGAGGAATTCTATAAAGATAAAGCAAATGAAATGGACAACCCAAAAGCAAAAGAGATTTTTTTAACGATCGCAGAGGATGAGAGAAGACACCAATTCTTACTGGAAAATATGACAACTTTTCTATCACGGCCAATGACATGGGTGGAAGATGCAGAATTCAACAGGCTGGAAGATTATTAAATACTAAAAAAAAGAGGATTAACCAACATGGCCAAAAACGAGACTTAAAACGTAAACCGTAAACCCATAAACATAACAACGGCAGTGAATGACCCATACAGTCTGGGGTGATTGATAGCAGAATGGAGATATTAACATGAAAACCAAAAAGCAAGAAACCATTGAGGAATTGATTGAATTAATAAATATCCCTCAATTTGAAAGAATTATTTTTCACAAAATAAGGGAACTAAAGTTCCTGTTGAAAGATGAGATTGCACTTTACAAAAGCCTGAGGGAAACGTTTCAGAAAAGAACTCATGGAAACATGAAAGTTTGTGAAGATGATGGAAAAGAGAGAACACAAACCTATCGTTTCCAATTGAACCTGGATGAAGATGGCGAATGGATCCCAACCGGGCTCTCCCCATCACCTCCTCCCCATTGCAATGTATTCGATGTTGTTCCCAAAGAAGTCATTCACTATATAAGCAAATTCAAACCAGACCCAGGGAAAATCGAAAAAATAAAAGAATTTTCTTCTGCAAAACTAGGAGGAAAAATCTTTGAACTGACCTTTACAAGATACTCTCACCACCATGCCCTGGGAACCATCTGTGAATTAAAAGAAAAAATTCCCATCCAACCTTGCGACGATCCTGATAATATTATAGATATCAATGATTCCTATAAAAAAGAACCGGAAGGCGGCAATTATAAAGAACTGATTTTTTATATGGAAAAATTCCCAAAATTCAAAGCCCATATATTTTCCGAATTCTTTATGAAATGGAAACCGCTAATCGATAACCAAATGATTGAAGCCAATTAAGATTATCTTTGCTTTAGGGTTAATTTTTCTTTTATTTCTCTTAACTTCTCCTGGATGATGCGGATGTTCCTGGGCCCCATTCTCAGCAGGTGTTTCTGGGCATCGTTAAGCCCTTCCAACCGGGGATCGGCAAAGGCATAGGTAGTGACTTTTTCTTCCAATAAAACCTCGCCTTCCGGGATGGGGGTTTTCAAAAGAACGTCCAATGCTTGTTCCAGTGTCTCCTGGAATGTTTTTTCCGGTTTTCCCAGTTCACGGTAAGCTTCTTCCAGGAGCGGCCGTAACTGCCGGTAATGGGCTGCCAGTGTTTCGCTTCTAATAGAAAACAGGACACTGGTGATGGCATCATAACGCCTGTAACTCTCCGGGTCAATGATTATTTTACCCTTTCGGCGAATCACCTCGAATTTCTTTGAGGGGGAGAATTCCAGGAAGCGAAGATGCACCGCCGGACTGTTGCCTTCAGCGATATTATCCACAATGGCCGTACACCGGCGAATGATGTTTTCGCTGCCCAACCACCGGGAAAAGTCCGGATGAGAAGAACAATCGTTGAGCAATTCTCGCACCGGTGGATCACTGTCGTTCAACGATACATCCGCAGCAAACGGTGTCAAAGCCAACTCCTTTTCACCTGCAGCGGCTTGTTCTAGCGATGAATCAACTGCAGGTTTTGAATCCGCAGCTTTTGTCTCACTCACCGGTGCCAACGGCTGAGGAGATTGAACCTGCGCCGGTTTTATGAAGAAAAAGTAGATGATTAACGGGATAATTAAAAGAGCAATGACGACTGTACTTCCCCATATCATTTTTTGGTAAGCTTCCATTTTTTCGCTCCTTAGATAAAGCACAATATATTAACAAATTGCCTGCCATTTGTCAATTTCCATATTCTTGACAATCAACGGGACAGAGTGTCAGGAAAATGACGTTCTCTCTATTAAGGGTAAACTGCTGAAAGCAAGGATATACGTATAATTCACAAAAAACGTAATATTGGCATGAAATTTGCTTAAGGTTTAACCGGAGGTTTTCGTGGAGTACAAGTATGGCTGATTGCTGGAATATAAGAGCGGCGATTTTTGCTGCCAGAGGTCGCCAACGTCTCAAGTTGGTGGAAATGAGAGCTGCCTTCAAGTCTAAAATCACCGATATTACTGAAAAAAAAAGCGAAAAAGACCAAAATCCCAAAAAACAAGTACTATCAAGCATTTTCAGACATAGGACACCTGGAATACCCGATATTACTGGGGAAAAAAAAATAAAAGACTTGACATTTCACTTTTGCTGTGCTAATAAGGTTCTGATGATTAACAAAAAAGGAAACGGTGATAAAAATTAGGAGATACAGATGTCTTTTTTAAGCTTAATGAAACCTAAAAAAGTCGTGGGGCTTGATATCGGATCATTTTCATTAAAACTCATCGAATTAAGACCCAAAAAGAAAGGAAAAGAAGTTACATACGAACTGGTCTCCCTGGGATATGAGCCAGTTCCCTATCAATCCATTGTTGAAGGCAGTATTATGGATTCGACGGCAGTGGCAGATGCCATCCAGCATATCTTCATCGAGAGTAAAACCAGGACCAACAACATGTCCTTTGGGGTTTCGGGCAGTTCTGTTATTGTAAAACGCATTGAAGTACAGCGGTTAAACCCCAATGAAATGCACGAGCATATCCTGTGGGAAGCCCGCCCCCATATCCCTTTTACCCCTGAAGAAGTAAATATTGATTACGAAATTCTTGAATCGGCGGATGTACCGCCGGACCGCGTGGCTGTTGTACTGGCTGCCACTAAAAAAGAAAAGCTGAATGATTATTTAAATGTAATCGCCATTGCCAATAAAAACCCTGAAATCGTTGACCTTGAATCCTTTGCCATACTAAACAGTGTATTGATTAATTACGAAATGTACCATGACCGCACTATCGCCATTATCAATATCGGTGCTTCCATCACCAATGTAATCATTGCCAAAGGCGGTAACCCGGTGTTTGTCAGAGATATTGCCTTTGGAGGGAACCAATTTACCGACTTAATACAAAAGGAATTGAACCTGAAATATGAAAAAGCAGAAGCCGTAAAAAAAGGGAGGCAGGTAGAAGGGGTTTCCCCGGCCGCAGTTAAGCCTGTGATCAACCTGATATTTAACGAGCTGAAAAGTGAAATACGAAAAACCTTTGAATTTTACCGTTCCAACACCACGGAAGGCAGGATAGATAATATTTTACTGAGTGGTGGCACATCCAACCTGGACACCATTATCGACTTCTTTTCCCAGGAATTTGATATTCCTGTGGAAATCGTAAATCCCTTTAATAATATCGAGATCAACGAGAAAAAATTTGATCTGGATTTTATTAAAGACATGGCCCCGGTATTCAATGTATCAATGGGGCTGGCATTACGTGCCGTTGGAGAAATAAAATGATCAAAGTAAATCTATTAAGTCCGGAAAAAAAAGAAGTCACAGGATTGGGAGTAGAAGCTCCTTCATTCGAGGAAGAGAGAGAAAGTAAGCTTCATACCGGGGCTATTGTCGCTGCCGCGGCAATAACATTGGGTATCATTGGATTTATGTATATTACCCAGGCCAACACCATTTCGCAAAAGAGAGATCACCTGCAAGAGAGACGGGCCAGGAAACAACAATTGGTTAAAGTATTGAAAACCATCGCCGAGCTGGAAAAGACAAGAAAAATCCTGGATAATAAAGTGAAACTGATTACCCAACTGAAAAGTCAACAGCAAGACACCGTTAAAATGATGGATGAATTATCCAACGCCCTGCCCGACTGGGTATGGTTAACCGGTCTTACTTTTTCCAACCGAACCCTGACCATGAGAGGAAAAACCCTGGGTAATAATTTGATATCCGATTTCATTAATAACCTGAAAGGAACGGGTGCTTTCTCGAATATCCATTTCCCCGGGTCTAGCAGGAAAAAACAAGGGGGCCTGGATATTTTTGAGTTTAGTATAACCTGTGTCTATAAAGAAAAAGCGGAAGCTGCCGATAAAAGAAAGAGAAAGGTAGGATAACATGGATATACAAAGTTTACCCTGGTATGCCCAGCTTTTAGTATTTTTAGTTATTGGGGGAATCCTTTTCGGTATTTTCTACATGCTGCATTATTCCGACAACCAGGTCACCATAGAACGCCTTGACAAGCAGATTGACGCAGTAGAAAGAGAGATAAAACGGGCCGAGCAAAAAGAAGCCCAGTTGCCGCGGATCCGGGAGGATATCCGGGAAAAAGAGAAAGTTCTTGAAGACCTCAAAGAAGTTTTACCGGAGGAAAAGGAAATCAGTCAGATTCTCAGGAAGGTCCAGTCCATTATTTCCGGTGCCCGGCTGCGAATCCAAAAATGGACCACCCAGCCGGACCGGCGAAAACAAGTTTACGTGGAAATGCCCATCTCTATCGTTCTTGACGGTAATTATCACAATCTTGCCCTCTTCTTCGACCAGTTATCAAGATTGAAGAAAATCTTCACCGTCAATAATTTGAGCATTAAACCAATGTCAAGAATGACCAGTGCATTTTCAATAACAGCCAGTTTTACCGCATCTACCTATACGTACCGGGAAAGAGTAAGTAAAAAAACGAGAAAAAAGAAAATGTGATTATGATGATAAGGAGCTAACCAATGAAAACCAAAATGAAATGTTTTGTTATCATTTTCATGGTGCTAACACTGGTTCTATCATCACCAGCAATTATTTCTGCCGAGGCTAATGCCAACGGTAATCAGCAGACGCAAACAGATACCCCGCCGGATACCGGTAAAAAAGAAAGTAAAAAAGTCGGTACTCAAAAAGATCAAAAAAAACCGGAATTTGATGAGAATAAGCCGCCGATAACAGAGGTACCCAGTGAAGAATTTTTATATAAACCCGCCGGGAGACGAGACCCTTTCTGGGACCTGCTGCGGGGCAAAAGCGTTAGAATAAAAAGAGAAGAAAAAGAAGGAATCGCAGGGCTCCTCATCGACGAACTGGAACTGGAAGGTATTTTATTAAAAAAAGGTGAATATATCGCATTGTTTAAAGGACCGGACGGTAAGCCCTATGATGTAAGGGTAGGCGCCAACGTCTATGACGGAGAAGTCATTAAAATCGATATCAACTATGTAGTCTTTAAACGATTATTGACCATTGCACTGGGCGGGACAAGAGAAAGAATGGTTACCAAAAGACTAATCCCTGAAGAGGAGGCAGGAAAAAAATGAAAGCCAAAACTCTTTCACAATTAGTATTAGCGATATTCATATTATATGCAATGGCAAATACAAGTGCACCCCTGGTTGCTGGTACCAATACAAATACCAACGTTGTCATTAACGATATTGAATACTTGACAGGGGACGACTTTGTGCAATTGCATTTTAAAATCGACAGGATGATACCCATCCCGGATGTGTTTTACCCGGATAAAAATGATAACACCCGGATTGTAATGAGAATGAACGACGTGACGGTTGACGTACCCAAAAACCTGTTTACATTTGAATCCTCTGTTATCGATTATATAAAAATTAATCGTAAAAAGAATCACAACTATGTGGACGTAGAAATTCACCTGAAAGGACAGGTCAATTACAGGGTGTTTACCAATCAGAAGGGGTTGTATATTGAATTTCCCAACATCAAAATAAAAAGTGAAAGTAAACCAACCCCATCCGTGTCAACGAAACCGACAACGCCGCCGACTCAGGCACTATCAAAGGCACCGGCAAACAAAAACACAAAACCCACACCGGGAAAAAAGATGCCTCCCCGTGAAAATTTGAACAAGAAGATGAATACCATTACAAAGAATAAAAAAACCACACCAATTGTAATTAAAGATATCCTGATCAGTGAAAAAAGACCCAATCGCATTAAATTTAAAGTAATCATGACAGGCCAACCGGATTTTGAGGTGATCCCGATTTCTGAGGGACCGGTACGATTGGCCATTGACTTTAAGAACACTCACTGCAAGCGCATGCAAAAACCGGTGAACCTTTTAAATGTCAAAAAGGTTCGAGGGGCCTATAATAAAACTTCCGTATATCGAGTCGTATTTGATTTACACTATTTAAAAAACTATAGAGTGTCCCCCAATCCCCAAAACGGAAATGTGCTGGAAGTGGAATTTTTTGATAATTTAAATCATTTAGTCGACAAAGGCGTACTCTCCAAAACAAAACCAAAAAAGAAAAAAGTAATGGACTCTAATTCCAAAGCCAAACCTGCCGGGGAAACCGTTGAAGTTGGTGAAAGTGCCATAAAACCACAAAAACAGGAATCCACAACCCGGGAACAAGGAAATGATAAGGGTGGTAATGGCGGGGACGGGAATAATAAGGGTAATGAGGACAACAGCGGTAATGGAGGCAAACGAAATATTACCATTACCAATATTGACGAAACCAATGGGAATGACAACAACATTAAAATTGACACCTCCACCAATACTATCACCATCAGTAACGAAGACTTTTTTGAAGACGAGAAGTCCCAGGTTACCATCAAGAACAAAACCCCTGAGGATAAAGACAAGAAAATCTCCACATCAGACCAAGACCAGTTAAAGGATACCGGGACCTCTATGCAATACTTGAAAAAGACTATTGACGAAGGAGAAAAAGAATACATCGGGGAGCCGATGACGTTTAATTTTCACAATGCCGATTTAAGGGACGTCATCAAAATCATTGCCAAAATAGCAGGAAAAAACATCGTGTTGGCCCCTGGTATTAGCGGCAGGGTTACGTCTCAATTGACTGATGTTCCCTGGGACCAGGCATTGGATTTGTTTTTAAAAATTAACGGGCTGGATTATGTAGAAGAAGGCAATATCCTTCGCATCGGCAGGGTGGAGGAATTGGCCCTGGAAGCCGAACAACGAAGAAAGTTAAGAGAAGCCAGGACAAATGAAGCTGAGCTGTCGGTCTTTACCCGAACCTTGAGTTTCACTAAAGTTGCTACTGTGGCTCCCCTGTTAAAGCGGCAGCTGTCCAGGCGGGGTGATATAATGCAGGACTCCAGGAGTAATACATTGATTATTTCAGAGGTCCCCAGCCGGGTCGAAGTACTGGATAGATTAATCGACACCATTGATGTGCCCAATCCCCAGGTTTCCATTGAGGCCAGGGTGGTAGAATCCAGGACCACCATATTCGAGAGCCTTGGTATCCAGTGGGGCTATAATTTCATAGCAGATGCCGCTTACGGCAACCAGACCACGCTAAAATTTCCCAATTCCGTTAGGCTCCAGGGTAACCAGTTTACATCACTGGCCTCACCCCTGGTAGGCCCCCTGGGTGGATATGCCGTGAATTTACCCGCCGATGGAGCCAGCGCCGGTACGGTATTCTCCATCGGTAACGTCGTGGATACCGTCCGACTGGACTTTGCTTTGTCGTCAGCGCAGAGTAAGGGTTTAGCCAAAATTATTTCATCCCCCAAAACCACTACCCAGAATAATATGGAAGCCTCCATCATGCAAGGGAAAATGATCCCGGTGCAAATCATCCAGAACAATACCATTACCATTCAATACAGGCCGGCAGTCCTGGAATTGAAAGTAACACCGCAGATTACCGCGGAAGGGACTGTAATTATGACCCTTGAGATCGATAATAACTCCGCGGACTTTGCCAACCTGGTCAATGGTATCCCGCCTATTACCACCCAATCCATTGAAACCACCGTAATGGTGGATGATGGCGGAACCGTTGTCATTGGAGGCTTATACTTGATGGACAAAAGTTCCACAAAGGATAACGTACCGTTTCTCAGCAAGATACCCATATTGGGGAATTTATTTAGAAGCTCAACGAAACGGAGTGAACAACGTGAAGTATTGATATTTATAACTCCAAGAATTGTTAAATAGGGAGAATAAAGATGAAAATTAGATCTTTATTAATAGTCAGCGCTTCGGCGGTTGTTTTATTGGTATTTATGTTAATTAACTTTTCCGGCTGCAATAAACTCGAAGAGCTCAGCCGATCCGGTTCAAAACTCATTATTGATATCATCACCGGCACTGACAGCCGGGGTGAGCCCGAATCCACAACCATATTTTCCGATGTGATTACCAATGGCTCGGTGTTTGATGATGTTGCCACGGCCACATTGTCAGCCGTTGTTTTAGATCCTGATATACCAGTAGGTACATTCTACCAGGATATTATGGTGGATCAAGTCGATATTGAATACTCCCGGGCCGATGGTTTAAATGTGCAAGGCAGGGATGTTCCCTATAGTTTTTCCCAAAAGGTTACCGCCAGGGTTCAGCCCGGGGGCCTGAGAGTTGAACTAAGTTTTGTGCTGGTCCAACACACTGCCAAGTCGGAATCCCCCCTGGTGGAGTTGGTTAACCTGGGGCAGGAACATATCCTGAAACTGGAAGCCAAAGTCACCTTTCATGGGAAAGATGTGGGGGGACACCGGGTAGAACCGGCCGTTGGTTACGTCTCGGTCTGGTGTGCCAACTTTGCCGATGAAACGTAACGTGGAGGGTTTAGAATGAAAAGAAAAAAGTATATATGGTCATCCATACTGGTTTTTGTTATGATCTGTGGAATATTGAGCCTGAACTTCTGCAAAAAGACGAAGGTGCCGGATCCCGATATGTTCAGTCCTGCCGGTTTCTACATCACGGTTTCCGGGACAGCCAATCCCTCTACCCTTTGGGTACCGGCATCAGAGCCTGCGGTTACGTCGATCATCACCGCCGTGGTCAGGGATAACCAGGGGAATCCGTTAGCCAATACAAAAGTAATTTTCCAGACAGATGGCTTCGGGTATTTCGAGAATTATACCCTCAGTGATGTCAAGCTGACCAATAACATGGGAGAGGCGCAAATGGTCTACTTCGTTGGCCCCGGTGCCAGTGTCAAAGCCGCCGGCAGCACCTTTATCAAGTTAACAGTGCCCACTGACGGCAGGATCGACATTCCTATCCTGTCGGAAGTGGTGGATTGGGTCCCCATTAAAGTTATCCCCTATCTCACCCAGGGCATTACTCTCGGTGGTCAAATAAAGACGCGCAGCGGAAATGGTGTCGAAGGTGTGGTAGTAACATTTACCGGGGAGGGGGGGAGCACCAGCGGCGTCGTCGTCACCAACCCCGATGGATATTACGAGTTCTTTGTGGCCGCCGGCTGGTACGGGGCCATTGAACCGAATTCTGATGCCTACTCTTTTACACCTCTAAATTACCAGTTCGACAGCGATAACCCTGTTTATAACGATAGGAGGGACCTGGACTTTGTCGCCGATTTCGAGGGAGGACAAACCCTGGCAGCAGATGTAACCAGTTGGGACGTCCCGGTAGAAGGTGGCACCCAGGAGGTGCATGTTTACAATTCAACAGGTGACGCTCACATTGATTATACAATAATCCCCAGTCACTCCTGGATCCAGGTGTCACGCAGGAGCGGAACCACTCCCGGCAGTTTCATCATCACCATAGGTGAAAATAAAACCGGTGCGCAAAGATCAGGGACAATAGAACTTAATGCCACAAGCGTCCAATCATCCAGTGTAACCATCCGTATCTCCCAGGAGGCCCACGAGGCACATTCCGATGCTCGACTGGAAGTGGACCGTCAAACAGTGGACTTTGAGTACGACTTCGACCCCGACGACGCCGAAAACTACCCTCCCATTGTCGTTAATGTGTTCAACAGGAAAACCACCGACTCCATCGCTTATATCGTTACCGTACTTGAAGATTGGATTATTGTTAATAAAGATTCAGGCTCTACGGATGATACCATCGAAATTAAAGTGGAAACAAATGACACAGGAGAACCAAGAACCGGGAAGGTTACCCTTACCGTCACCTCCACCGGTGTCTCCAACAGCCAGGTGGAAATTACGGTGAACCAGACAGCCGGACCTGCCGTTGGAGTAAATCCTGAGACCTATACTGCCAGTGCAGCCGGTGGTGATACTTTTGTGGTTAACGTATTCGATAAAAACAACCATCCGGATATACTCTATTGGAACGCTACCAACCTGGATTCCTGGATATACTTTACACCCTCCAGCGGAACAGAGGATAATAACATTATTGTTACCATACAGACGGCGAACCCCACCTCCAATCCCAGGGTAGGGATTATCACCATTACTGCTACAAACGGAACCACTGCTACCGTTACCATTACCCAGAAAGGTAGTTAATGGCAAATGGTGAATATAAAAAGTGAAAAAGAGCAGTTAACAGCGTTGGAGAGCCTCTTTCATCAAAAGAAACTCTCCGACGCCCTTGACACTGCCCAAAAATTAAAGGAGGATTATCCCAAATCGTTTCAAATTCGCTTACTGCATGTTAAAATTTTAGAAGAATTGAATAAAACGGAGGAAGCAGAAACCGCATTGATCGAGTTAATGCAAATGTTCCCCAATAATATTAATTTGCTTCTGGAAATAGGCAAATTATGCACAAAACAAAATAAATTTGGCGACGCCCTTGAATATTACAATAAAATCCTGTTTCTGGATCCCTTTAATCCCGAGGCCAAAACAGCAATCGATAAAATAAATATTAGCAAAAAAAATGCTTCCGGAAAAGGTAAAGGGAACACGGCCTTTGTATCCTATACCAGTGAAAAACTTCATGATGCAGACACACTGCCGGAAGTCGATCCCAGGGCATGGGATCGTTTGACAAGAGAACCGCCAACACCCAGACCGGACATTTTATCAACGCCAGCGCCGCCGGCACCGCCGGTACAAGCACCTCCTCCCCCACCGGTCCCGGAAGAGGAAATGGAAATCCCTGAAGAAGAAATAGAGGAGGAAGAGGAGGAATTGGACGGGGAAAAAACCACCGTTTCACAACCCATTAAACCATTGGAACAATTTAAGCAACCGGAACAACCGGAACCCGAGCCTCCGTCGCCCCCATCACCCTCATCACCCATCGAGTTTAAAATTGAAGAAATTGCGGAATTCCCGGAAGAAGAAGAACCACCCACCATACCGCCCATACCGGAAGTTGAAGAATCCGAAATCTCCGAATCTCTTTTTGATTCTAAAGACGCTGAAACCCCGGAACCGTTGGAAGCGTTAGAAGACCTGGAAGACCTGGAATCTCCCGGACCCCCGGAACCTCCATTTGAATTTAAGATGGAGGAAGAGATGCAAATGACGGAAACAGGAACCGATGTTGATACGGATACGGATACAGATGTAGATGTGGATGAAGAAACAGACAGGGGATTGGACATCGAGATACCGGAAGCCGGCAAGTCGGAGTTGGAAGCCATCGGGGTAGAAGAAGCGGAGTTGAAACACGAAGAAACCGGTGCCAATGAGGATATTACTGCAGTGACCGAGTTTACGGTTACAGAGACGGAGACGGAGGCGGATACGGACACGGATACGGATACGGATATGGATAGCGATGCAGATATTGTAACCGAAAGTGCAGCAGAACTCTACCTGAAACAAGGGCTTGTCAATGACGCCCTGGTTATATATAAAAAATTGTATGATGCGCAAAAAGAAGAACGATTTTTAATAAAAATAAACCAGTTGAAAAGACAACAGGTTACCCGGGGAAAAATCCTGGTACTTACCGAGTTTTTGAGATTGATAAGGCAAAAGCAGGAACAGTAGACAGCAAGGAGAAGGAATTGTTTGAAGAAATATTTAACCGGTTTTATGAAAAAAACAGGGAGATCAAGATCATTGGTGTATGGGGTAAAGATGGTATTGTACTGGAAAAAAAATACTTTCGTGAGCCCGACGTGGGGGAGCCGGGTTTAGATATCGATGTGGAATTTTCCGGTGCTGAATTAGCGGATATTATCTCCAAATTGGACCAAACCAAAACATCATCCGGGACATATTTTTTAAAATTGAATTACAACAACTATCTTTTAATGCTTTTCTCATTAACAAACGATTACTTTTTAATGATTTTAACCGGAGTGGACATCATCGAAGGCAGGCTGAAATTTTACTTAAATTTGTATAAAGAGCAATTAATTGCTGCTTTATAGTGCACGAATCAGCGGCTCTAATTTTGCCGATTGCCCGGGCGAACACCAGGTTCGCCCCTACATCTGATGAACGTTTTCGAACATTCGTAGGGGTAAACCTTGTGTTTACCCTCGCTTGGAACGGCAAAATTAGAATTGCTGTGCAGGAATTAAGGCCCTTGCTCATTTTTTACTTATATCGTATAATCTAGCCTTGATTGGAATCAGGGAATTAGAAAAAAACAGCGGGTAAACAATGACGGATGCCGAGACAAAAATCAAAAAATTTAAAGTCATCCCGGATGTACCAAAAAAACTGGCCGGATTGTATGATATCGCCTATAATATCTGGTTGTACTGGACCCCGGATGCCATTAAGTTGTTTATCCGCATGGACCCGGATTTGTGGGACAAAACCCGGCACAACCCGGTAAAAATGTTGGGTGAAATCAGCCAGGAACGGCTGAATGAACTGGCAGCCGATGAAGGCTATGTCGTGGAAGTGGCCCGGATTCACGAAAATCTAAAAAATTACGTTGAACCCAGAAAAAACAAAAAGGAAAAAACACCCTGCATCGCCTATTTTTCGTTGGAATATGGGCTCAGCGAAGCCCTGCCCATTTATTCCGGCGGATTGGGCATACTGGCCGGAGATCATATCAAGTCCTCAAGTGATATCGGCTTGAGACTGGTGGGCATCGGTTTATTATATCAATTGGGATACTTCCGGCAGTACTTAAACCAGGATGGCTGGCAGCAAGACTTTTATGATATTAATGATTTTTACAATATGCCTATCACAGAAGAACGGCATCCCGATGGTCAGCAGGTTGAAATCCAACTAAAACTTCCGGGACGTCCCCTCTATTTGAAAGTGTGGAAACTAATGGTGGGACGCATCCGCATTTACCTGCTGGACTCCAATATCGATAAAAACAGCAGGGCCGACCAAAAATTAACATCCCAACTCTACGGTGGAGACCGGGAAATGCGGCTCCAGCAGGAAATCATACTGGGTATCGGCGGCATAAAATTACTGGAACACATGGGAATCCCCGTTGATGCGTTTCATATGAACGAAGGCCATTCCTCCTTTGCCATATTTGAACGGGCCAAAACCCTCATGCAAAAACACGCCCTTACCTTAGATGAAGCCATGGAAGTTACCGGGAAAACCTGCGTGTTTACCACTCATACACCTGTTCCTGCCGGAAACGATGTATTTCATCCCGATCTAATCCGTAAATATTTCCAGGAATATGCCAATGAAATGGGGATTTCCATCGAGGAATTTCTAAAAACCGGCAGGCTGCAACCGCAGGATTCCCAGGAAAATTTTTCCATGCCGGTGCTGGCCATCCGGCACTCATCGTTTGTAAATGGGGTATCCCAATTGCACGGCCAGGTAGCCCAGCAAATGTGGAAAGATTTATGGGACGATGTACCCCACGAGCATATTCCTATCCGCGCCATCACCAACGGCGTTCACCTGGCTTCCTGGCTTTCCTTTGAAATGATGGAATTGTTTCGCCGCTACCTGGGGGATAATTGGCAGGAAAGGCAGGACCAGGAAGAGTTATGGCAGCGGATCCACAACATACCAGACCCTGAATTGTGGCGGGTTCATGCGGTGAGACGGCGCCGGCTCATCTATTTCATCCGCGAGCGGCTCAAAAAGCAATTGATCGAAAAAGGCGCTTCCCCGCTGCTGATCAATCAATCCCAGGAAGCCCTGGACCCCGAAACCCTCACCATCGGCTTTGCCCGGCGCTTTGTCGCTTATAAACGAGGGAACCTGGTATTCCGGGATATCAAACGCTTAATGAAATTGATCGACGATCCCTTGCGGCAGGTCCAATTTATTTTTGCCGGAAAAGCCCACCCCCAGGACCATGCTGGCAAAGAAATTATCAAGCACATTATCCATTCCATCAATAACAACTATTTACTCAAGCGCATTGTATTTATCGAAGACTATGACATGAATGTAGCCCGGTACATGGTGCAGGGAGCGGATGTGTGGTTGAACAATCCCCTGCGTCCCCACGAAGCCAGCGGCACCTCGGGTATGAAAGCCGCGGCCAACGGCGTACTTAATTTAAGTGTATTGGACGGCTGGTGGAATGAAGCCTATGACCGCAACATCACCAACGGATGGAGCATCGGAAGCGGTGAAGTTTACGACGACCGCAATTACCAGGACGAAGTGGAAAGCAAAGCCATCTATTCCATCATTGAAAACGACATCGCCCCCATGTTTTACGACACCGGACCCGACGGCCTCCCCCGCGAATGGATCAAAATGATGAAAAACGCATTTGTTTCCATCGTTTCTTTCTTTAATACCCACCGAATGATTAAAGAATACAACCATAGATTTTATAAAGAAGCCGGACGCAACTTTATTACCCTTAGTAAAGATAACTTTGCTTGCACCCGGGAACTGGTGCAGTGGAAAAATCACATCAAAAAGCACTTTTATTCCATTCACATCGGCGACATTCATTTCAATAAAACAAAAGTCTACAAAATCAACGAATCAGTAGACGTCTTCGTCGACGTATTTACCGGTGACCTGAAACCGGAAGATATCAGCGTTGACATCTATTATGGGAATATTTCCCCGGAACTGCGCTTAACCTACACCGCCATTGAGCATTTAAAACAAATCACTCCCCTGGAAGGGAATAAATACCGGTTTTCCGGCCGCCTGCCCTGTAAAAAAACAGGAAATTTCGGCTTTAAAATACGGGTGACTCCATATCATCCCTTGATCATGGACCCCTACGAAATGAATATGGTAATGTGGAAGTAGGAAGTAGGAAGTAAGAAGTAGGAAGTAAGGAAGAAGAGGTATGGATAAATGAATATAAACGATAAAGAATCGATAAATTGCCGATATAATAATATAGAGGTAACCGTCATAAAAGGAGGTGAATAAAATGAAAAAGATATGGACGGTATTATACATATTGATTGTTTTGCATATAATCGCACCGGCAGTGGTATCTGTCCAGGCCGGTAATTCTAAGTTGTTTCTTCCTCTGTTTGGTACTGGGGAGCTGGTTGAGGAGAGTCAAATTCCCTTCTCTATCAGTTATCCCAAGGCCTCCATTGAGGTTCTATACCCCGATGGGGGAGAAGTTCTGCTTAATTGTGGTAACTGTTCCATTACCTGGAGCACTTCCTGGGGTATTAAAAACGTCAAAATCGAATATTCCACCAATAATGGGGCTACATGGAAGGAAATCGTAGCTTCTACCCCCAATGATGGTATTTATGGTTGGTTCATTCCTGAAGAACCCTCCGAGGAATGCCTGGTTAAAATCACTGATGTCGCAAATCCGTTTACCTCAAATACCAGTGATTCAACGTTTACCATCGAATTGGCCGACCCCACGCTTATTCTTGCCTCACCTACAGGCGGAGAAAGTTGGCAGGTGGGAAACGATCATCATATAGAATGGGTTTCCTGCAACGGAGTAGGAGATGTGAAACTCGAATACTCCTATGACAATAAAAGTACCTGGATTACCATTGACCAGCAGGTCCCGAATTCCGGCCTATATCCCTGGACCATACCCAATACCCCTTCTGACACATGCTTTATCAGGATTAGCGAAGCCGATGACGGCGACCCCACTAATACCAATTATGCCCCCTTCTCAATTATCCCTGGAAGCGAAGCACCGGAAATCTCATTAAACCGCACCGAACTCCTGTTTGCCGCATTAAAAACCAGTATGGCTCATACCGGGGATCAATACATTATTATCAATAACAGCGGTGTAGGCGCGTTACAGTGGAAAGTCGAGGAAATTACCAGGGATGCGAACTGGTTGAGAATCTATAATAACATCGGGTCCCAATCCGGTATAGTAGGGGTTGGTGTCGAGCCTTTCGGATTAAATCCGGACGACTACAAAGCCACCCTTCATATTACAGATCCTGACGCCTCTAACTCACCCCAAACCGTTGAGGTTAACTTTATCGTTTATGATACCCTCAGTGATGCCGATCCCTTCGGCAGTTTTGATACACCGGTGCATGGGGTCACCGTGATGAGCAGTATCCCGGTTACCGGCTGGGCGTTGGATGATATTGGTATCGATAGAGTGATCATCAGGAGAAATGCTCTCCCCAGGGAAGGCGTCGATAAGATTGATATTGGTGACGCCGTATTGGTGGAAGGCGCACGGCCTGATATCGAACTGGCCTATCCCGATTATCCCATGAATTACAAAGCCGGTTGGGGTTACATGATGCTCACCAACATGTTACCCAACGGCGGCAACGGCGCCTTTACCCTCTATGCCTACGCCAAAGACATGGCTGGCAATGAAGTCTTACTAGGGAGCAAAACCATTACCTGTGACAATGCCAGTGCCGTTAAACCCTTTGGGGCCATCGATACACCTGGCCAGGGCAGCACTGTTTCCGGTATGGATTTCAGGAACCAGGGATGGGTGCTCACCCCCATGCCCAACAAAATCCCTGAAGATGGGTCAACCATAAAGGTGTATATCGATGGGCAAAACCTCGGCAATCCTGTCTACAACGTATATCGAAAAGACATTGCCAAGCTTTTCCCCGGTTACGCCAATAGTAACGGTGCCATGGCTTATTTTGATTTTGATACCACCGCCTATGTAAGCGGTATTCACACGATTCAGTGGACCGCCACCGATAATGCCGGAAACACCGATGGCATTGGCAGCCGCTATTTTGTCAGCCTCCAGAATCCCGGTTACACCGGCCAATCTGCACAGAAAAGCCAATTACATACCACCAGAACCCCAAAAATAGGAAAAACCTGGCACCGCTTTTTCGATATTCTAAGAATCCCGGTCAACCGCTCCGGAACAGTCAAATTTAAAAAAGGTTACGGCAAAGATGAACCAGGAACCCTCACTGCCAACAGGGAAGGAATTATTCATATCACCGTACCTCAAGACCAACGAATCGTTCTCCATTTGGGCCAGCCTAATGAGCATCTCCAGGCCGGTTACCTGGTAAACGGCTCCCGATTACAAACGTTGCCCATTGGTTCATCCATAAACTACCAGAAAGGAATCTTCTACTGGCAGGTAAGCTCCGCTTATTTTGGCAAATACAAACTGGTATTTATCCTGGAAGATCAGGCCGGACAACTCAGTAAAAAAATTGTCCATGCAGAAATAGTACCGAAGTTCAGAAGGTAGTTGGTAGTAGGCAGTTGGCAAACAAAAAAGAGTGAGCATTAAGAAGTAGGTCAGTGAGTCAGTGAGTCAGTGAGTCAGTAGGTCAGTAAGCTGATTGTTAAGAAGTTTTGTTTGTAATTTTGGTCATTGTAATTGGAATTCTTTATTTGTTGGGGGTGCCACCCCCTTTGTAATTTGAAATTTGTGATTTGTAATTTTTCCATGTGTTCTTCGTTTTATTTGCGCACGGTTTAGTGCCTTCATGGTTAATCCTAAATAGAAACAGGACAACAGAGACTGCATCATGAAGCTTTTGGAAACCATTGTTTGGGAGTGGTTGTGGGGACCGCCACTGATCATTACCCTACTGGCAACCGGTATTTTTTTGACACTGGCATCCGGGCTGTTTCAATTCCGTTACTTTTTTCACACCTTGCAGCAATACTTTGTAAGAACATTGAAAGGTGGAAGCGCGGAAGACTGGAAAGACCGCCGCTTGTCACCCCTGGAAGCGGTCAGTGTTGCCGTGGGAACCACGGTGGGGGTGGGTAATATCGCCGGTGTTGCCAGTGCCATTGCCACCGGCGGACCCGGGGCTGTTTTCTGGATGTGGGTAGCCGGATTCCTGGGTCAGATCATCAAAATGGCAGAGGTCTCTTTGTCTGTCCATTACCGCTCCAGGGATAAAGACCAGCAGACCTTTGGCGGTCCCACGTACTACATCAAAAAAGGCATCGGGATCAAACAAAACAATACTCCACTCTATAAATTGCTCAATTTCCTATTCCTTGGCGGCTTTATTGTTAGTTTCTTACTAACCATGCAGAATTACACCGTTTCCGAAGCCATCGCCGGAACCTTCGAACTGGACCAGGTAACCATCTCTATTATATATACCGTGCTCACATACATAATGATCAGCGGCGGTTTGAAAGGGTTAGGACGAATCGCCGTTAAACTGGTTCCTTTTATGTGTCTGTTTTTCCTGTTTGGCAGCCTGTTTATTATTTTCAAACACATCTCCCTGGTTCCGCAGGTATTTGAACTAATTTTTAAGGGTGCATTTAACGGTACGGCTGCCGTGGGTGGGTTTGCCGGGGCAGCGTTTGCCCAGGCTGTAAAAGTGGGCATGTCGCGGGCCGTGTACAGTAATGAATCGGGGTGGGGCACATCCCCTATGATCCACGCCTCTGCCAAAACCGATCACCCCATCCGCCAGGGGATGCTGGGCATTTTTGAAGTATTTATAGATACCATTGTGGTTTGTTCCATCACTGCCTTCATCGTTATTATTACTGGCAAATGGACCACGGGAATGGCCGGTGCAACTCTGACACTGAGCGCTTTCCAATCGGAACTGGGACTGATGGGCCGAATCATTCTCACTGTCGGTATACTGCTCTTTGGCTTAACCACATCTTCCGGGTTCTACGCACAGATCGAAGTCCTGGTGCGGTATCTCATCGGCGAAACCAAATATAAAGCCAGGATACTGGCGATCTACAAATGGGCATATCCCATCCCCCCGCTTTTGTTGGTAATTTTTTCAGTGGGTTATGGCATGCCCACCAAACATGTATGGTTGTTTGCTGACATGGCTACAGCCATCCCGATCTTTATCAATGTTATCGCTCTTGCCATCCTTTTTCCTGACTTCTTGAAATTAATTAAAGATTATAAAGCCCGTCACCTGGGAGTCGGTGAAGTCGACCCATATTTCAAAGTCTTTTACGAAGATACCGATGCTAAATATACTTGATTTTAGCCGCGAAGGCACGAAGCCAGTTGGCAGTTGGCAGTTGGCAAGAAAGAAGAGAAGTTGAAGGCTTCCCCAGACGTTTGAACCAACAACCCCTTTTTTAACTATTATCAATATCAGATGTGGTTATCTAACTGGTGGATTCAGGGAAGGAAGCCTTCCGATGGCCCGAAGGGTCTGCTGTGGCCGGCGACGCTATGCGCCGCGGGCTCCGTGCGGTACGAGATTGATTTATCTAAGAGAGAGTTGACTTTTAAAGGCTTTTAAACTATTATTAATACGAAACGCAAATGGAGGCAAACGTGAACGTGGAAGAATCGGTGCCCATCGCTCAAATTGAGGAAGTGGTAGCAAAAGCGGTAGAAAGTCGTCTGCAGCAAGCCGTGGAAGAATATGTGAAGAGGAATGAACTGCGCTTCAAAGAGTTATCCCTTATTGATAGAACTGTAAGAGTAGAGGAAGAGCTGCGTTCCTTGCGGGAGATGTCAGAAAGAAGATTTGAGGTAATAGACAAACGATTTGAGGCACTCCAGCGAGAGATGAATGCCAGGTTTGAAACTGTGGATAAACGATTTGAGGCGCTCCAGCGGGAGATGAATGCCAGGTTTGAAACTGTAGACAAACGATTTGAGGCGCTCCAGCGGGAGATGAACGCACGATTTGAGGCAGTCGATAAGCGATTTGAGGCAATGGATAAACGATTTGAGTCATTGCAGCGGGAAATGAATGCACGCTTTGTGGCCATGGATAAACGCTTTTCTGCGATTCAATGGATGATCGG
>WVZO01000753.1 GCA_011772425.1 Candidatus Aminicenantota bacterium | reverse complement strand
TATGGAATGGGAATCTAATGCAAGCACATACGGCACCCCAATGGAGAAATATTACACCTGCTTCTCGATCTTCTAAAAAAAGTAGCGTTAGTTGTGCATATTGATCACATGTCCCTGGATTGAAAAATATAAAAAAGCATAATCATCAAAGCCTATTGCAGAAATGGTAAAAAAATAAACTTTTTCCCAAAAAAAAATTTTCTTTCTATTTTTTTTGCCCATAAGAATTGCGTTCGTCTAAAATTTAGTGTACAATTCTATTATGAAAAACGTAATAAAATACAGAGGACGCCATGTAACTGCCGAAGATATCGGTTTCATTAAAGAACTCATCTCAAAAAACCCGGTAATTGGTAGATGTGAGCTATCAAGACAGATATGTCAAGAATGGAATTGGGTTCAGGCCAATGGTCATCTACGGGACATGGTGTGCCGGGGATTGCTGTTGGAATTAGAAAGAAGCGGCTATATTGTACTTCCTCCCCGAAAGTTTACGCCGATAAACCCATTTTTGAAGCCGAAAACCCCGAAAAAAATTGAACTGGATCAAAGTCCAATAAAGACAGTTTTAAAAGAAATTCTTCCCCTTACTTTTGTCCAGGTACGACGAACTCCCCGGGAAAAACTATTTAATAGTCTTATTTGTCATCATCATTATCTTGGCTATNNTCAGCAGTACGTCATCTTGAGAGTAGAGATCGTTTTATCGGCTGGAATAAAGAAACACGAACAAAGAATCTCCATTTTCTTGCCTATAACACCCGTTTTTTGATACCGGACTGGATCAGGATACCTCATCTTGCGTCTCACCTTTTAGGCAGATGCGCCAAAATTATTTCATCCGATTGGGAAAAGCTTTACAACCACCCGGTGTATTGGCTGGAAACCTTTGTGGATACGGAACGGTTTGAAGGTACCTGTTATAAATCGGCCAATTGGTTATATCTTGGCAAGACAAAGGGGCTGGGCAAAAATGCCAGGTCCCTAATCGCCAATCGTTCCCTTAAAGCAGTCTGGGGTTATCCTTTACACCGTAATTTCAGGGAATTATTAACCAAAGGATAATTCGAGAGAGAAAATGGCATATGGCATATGGCATATTGAGATAGACAATGGGCAAAAAGAAAAATCAAAAAACTCCGGTAACACCCCAACCCCTTGAGATATCGCTGGAAGAAACAGAGGAATTACTCAAAAGAATAGAGGAGAAAAAACTGGAAGATAAAGATTTTGAAAAAATCAAAGCCTTTATTAAATCCTTTGTTTTCATCCAGAGATTATTGGAACGACAAAAATTATCGATCAAAAAATTGAAGAATCTTTTTTTTGGCAAAACGGAAAAGTCAAAAAATATATTGCCGGAAACCGAGTCAGATAAAGATAAAGGTGAAGGTGGAGGTGGAGGTGGAGGTGAAGGCGAAGCTTCCGGCAACGGCATTGAAGACTCAAAAAAAAAGAAGGTTAAAAAGAAAAAGAAGGGCCATGGAAAGAATGGAGCCTCCGCTTATGTAGGAGCAGAAGAAATCTATATATCCCATAAAAAACTAAAAGTTGGCCAATTATGCCCGGATTGCGAGAAAGGGAAATTATATAAATGGGATAAGGATGGTATAGAGATACGAATAAAAGGCAGTGCTCCGTTGAAGGCCCGCGTATATAGGTTGGAGAAATTGCGTTGTGCGTTATGTGGGGAATTATATACAGCCGAACTGCCGCAAGAAGCAGGCGAGGATAAATATGATGCTGAAGCTGGAGCGATTATATCATTGTTAAAGTATGGCAGTGGCTTTCCTTACTATCGTCTGGATAATTTTCAAAAAGCCGTTGGTGTCCCAGTGCCGGCTTCAACCCAGTGGGACATCATATATCCAGTATTTGAAACGGCGGTTCATCCATATGAAGAATTAGTGAGGCAAGCAGCGCAGGGAGAGTTATTCCATACCGATGACACAGGAGTAAAAATCCTGTCGATAATGAAAGAAAATAAAGAGAAAAAAGAAGTGGAGGTGGAGGAAGGTGCTGCTGATGGTGATTGTGGGTGCGAAACAAGAAAGGCAACTTATACCAGCGGAATCATGTCAAAAATAGGAGATCATCTCATCGTATTGTATCTCAGTGGCAGAAAATATGCGGGAGAAAATCTCGATGAAGTATTAAGAAGACGAGCGATGGACCGGGGGCCACCTCTACAGATGTGTGATGCGCTTAATCAAAATTACCCAAAGGAGTTTGACACAATTATAGTTAACTGCCTTTCTCATGGCAGGAGGAAGTTTGTGGAGCTAATAGAAAGTTATCCGCGGGAATGCCGTTTTGTTATAGAGACATTGGCAGAAGTATACAAATATGATGAAGAAGCCAAAGTGGAGAAAATGACTCCCTCGGAGCGTCTTTGTCTTCATCAAAAAAAGAGTAAGCCTTTAATGGACAAATTGGAACAATGGTTCGAGGAGCAATTTGCCCAAAAGAAGATAGAACCGAATAGTAATTTAGGTCAGGTGATCAATTACATGCAGAATCATTGGCAGAAATTGACTGGATTCTTGCGTATAGAAGGGGCTCCTCTTGACAATAATTGTCTGGAACGGGCACTCAAGGTAGCGATCCTTAATCGAAAGAATGCTTATTTCTATAAGACAGAAAATGGTGCCCACGTGGGAGATGTGTTTATGAGTATCATTGAAACATGTCGCCTGGCTAAAGTTAATCCTTTCGAATATCTGACTATGCTTCAAAAAAATGCTATAGATGTACTGAACAATCCCGCTAAGTGGCTTCCCTGGAATTATAAGGAAACCATTGCTGCCATTGCCAGGGTGCAATAGTGCTTTGGACCCGGGTTGAATGGAATTAACAGGTTAATAGTTAATACTAACCCAAACGGAAAATATTTGCCTTTTCTTCTTCCCAACTCCCAGGTGCCTTATCTTTAGGGAAGCTGGAAGATAGGGAAAGAATTATTGCCGGATTTCTGTTCTATCCGGGGTTAATTTGAAATTGGCTATCCTGGTAACCTGCGGATATTTTTTGGAGGTGGGGAAGCCAATACCCAAAAAAAAATTTTTTTTAAGCCATACGCACACTTGCCGAAAGGACACCATCCCCCAGGCTTCTCAGACAGGTGGCCTCGCCCAGGTGAGACTTTATCTCACGATAGATTTCCATCCCTTGCTCATAACGCTGACGGGCCTTTTCATACTCCGATGAACGAATGTGCACATCCCCCAGACTTCTCAGACATTCAGCCTCGCCCCGGCGATCCTTTATCTCACGAAAAATCTCCAGCCCTTGCTCATACCGCTGACGGGCCTTTTCATACTCCGATAAACGAATGTGCACATCCCCCAGACTTCTCAGACAGTTGGCCTCGCCATGGCGAGACTTTATCTCACGATAGATCTCCAGCCCTTGCTCATAACTCTGACGGGCCTTTTCATACTCCGATAACATCCGGTGCATTTCACCCAAACGTAGAAGACATTGAGCCTCGCCCTGGCGAGACTTTATCTCACGATAGATCTCCAGCCCTTGCTCATACTGCTGATGGGCCTTTTCATAAACCGATAACATCAGGTGCACTTCACCCAAACATAGAAGACAGTCAGCCTCGCCCTTGCGAGACTTTATCTCACGATAGATCTCCAGCCCTTGCTCATAACTCTGACGGGCCTTTTCATACTCCGATAACATCCGGTGAATATCCCCCAGACTTCTCAGACAGTTGGTCTCGCCCTCTTTGAAGCCGATTTCACGGTAGAGTAACAAACTTTTATCATAACAATCCACTGCCTCATCATATCGATATTTCTTACGTAATTCTTCACCCCGGCCGTATAATTTCTCTGCTTTTTGATACTTTTCTTTCCCTTCTTTGTTCCATTTTTGAAAAATAGCAACCTTATCCAGGAGATAACTGCTGTTGGCCGCATTTTTATAAATTTCTGCCACCATCCCGGCAATTTTAAAATAATTTTTCCCCAATTTACCTTGACCTGCTAATTCCTTCTCAACCGCTACATCAAGAATCGTACTACACCATTGAATTGCCAGAAGCTTGTTTTCCAGGATTAATCGATTGTTCCCGGTTATGATTTGTTTCAGTCGTTGAATGTCATTGTCAGCAATTGCAGATACAACTAAAACAACCAATTGCTCTAAAGATTCAGCTTTGATCGGTTTATTCTTTTTTACCGGTACCTCTTCGGCATAACAAAAAAAAGATAGAACTATTAAGCAAAGAGCCAGGATGACTAACAGCGGATTTCTTTTCATTGCTGTCTCCTATTCTTTCAGCCACGAAGGTACACGAAGGTACACGAAGCGGTTTCTTAACTCCTTTTCCTATTCTTTCTTTGTGTTTCTTCGTGTATCTTCGTGGCTATTTTTTTCTTTCATTTCCTGTTAGACACAAATACGATCCATTTTCCATCCGGCGACCAGGCAGGATCAATATCCAGGTAATTCCCATCGGTCAATCTTTTAGGAATGGTAAAATCCTTGCCCTCCCTGGACCAGAGCTCATATTTTGCTGCCGATTTCCTTATGGGATGAACCAGTTTTGAAGCGTCAGGCGATACATATAACTGCCAATGCCGGTAAACATCGTATATAAGACGTTCAAGCTTACGGGTACGGGTGTCCACTTTCCATATATCGGCGATCCGCCTGTCTTCCGGCTTTATACTTAAATCGCCCAGGGGAAGAATATCGCCCCCCGGCGTCAGGACAGGTGTATCCTTTGCCGGGTATGCTGAAAAAATGATACTTCGATTATCACCGGACCAGGCCAGTATTTTATTTATTCCCTTTACAAGGGCAATTTCTTTCGCTTTAGTACCATCGGCTTTAACTACCTGGAGGCTGTCCCCGGAAATAAAAGCGATTCTTTTACCGTTGGGAGACCACAGGGGATTTGAAATGCTCCCGGACGTATGTGTCAATAACCCCATATTCTTTACAACGTTCTGCCCTTCTGCCAGGGTTAAAACCCAAAGCTGCCCTTTACCTTTAATCCAACGGACATAGGCAATCCGTTTTCCATCCGAGGACCAGCAAGGATTCAAACAATCGCCGGCATGGGTGAGGCGGGCCGTAATTTCATAGGTGGTGCCGTTCATCAGCCACAGGTCGGCATTTTCTATTTTCCCCTGCTTCATCATATCCCTGACCCTGACCATGTACAACGCCGGCGGTGGATCATTTAGTTTTTTATGGTACTCGCTGCCGCGGGCCGCGATTACAATTGCTGCGCCTTTGGCTAAACGACCGGGCCCGGGTATGGTCCGGATAATGTACTTCCCCGGCTTGAAAGTATCGGCAATAATTCGTAAGTGGACCTCGATAACGCGGCTTTTATCACCATGATCTTTCAGCTTCCCTTTTTTATCTCCATCGGTTACCGTGGCCTTTGCCAACAGCCGCTTTTCATGACTCTCCGCTTTTCCATTCCCGTTTTCATCTTTCACGATTTCCAGGCCGATGGATTTTTTCCCTGCCTCTAAGGTGATACGGACCGTTATTGTCGTGCCGTGGGAAATCACACCGTTGGGTTCCACGGTGATATCCCCGAAAGCAGGAATGAATAAAAGAGATAAACCAATCATACAAACAACGAATTTTATTTTGCTTAAAAACACACATCTTTCCATACCACGCTCTCCTATTTATATTTAAAGACAAAACTATTGTCTAAAATTTCTATTTTTTTGACCAGGTTCTTTTTCAGGGTAAAGAGCTTATACACCGGGTCATCCCTGTCTTTTTGAAAAAAAACCGCATACACCAGCAGGTCGTGAACGCCCTCTTTTAAAAGCCACACTTTAGATTCTTTTCCAGGGTCGTGATTTTCCAGGAGCTCAGTGCCCTGCACCTCCACCTTTACTTCCGGGTAGAGATTCGATTTAATAAGAATACCATAGTTAATTGGAATGGTAACGATTTGAACCGCCACGATGATGACCGTCAACACGATAAGCAGTGCAAAGGCAATCTTTGGAAGGGCGCTCAGGTGTTCTAATAATCGAATCAATGGCTTAAACCGGCCTGGACCGGTCCCGGGCTTCGATGGTCCGGGTTTTTTCTTCCACCGCTTCCACTGCCGGACCAGGGAATAGAGGATAAACACAGAAATGATACTGGAAAGAATCAGCAGCACATAACGGGCGGTAAGATTTAGTTTGTTCACTTCGCTTTCATTCAAAATCCAGGTCCACATTTCCGCCGTAATCGTCTTAAACTGGCTGTAATAAAAGTCAGGTTCGGACTGCGATTTCGGCAGGAGCAAATTCTCGAAAGCAAAAGTAGAAGTAAATATGGGAATGACCACAAAGAGGTAGATAAAGATTACAATAGAAGCGGCAGCCGCATAGGGTTTCGGTAAATGAGCGGCATTTTTCTTCTTTGCATAGTCTTCATACAGGAGGATGGCAGCGATAATGACAAAAAATAGTAGAAAATAATAAAAGTGGCTGACAATGGTTGAATAGAGGGCATAAAGGGTTGAAATAAAAAAGGTTCCGCCTGAAACCAGGTAATAAACCGCGGCGGGTTCGAACCCTGAAATCCCCAGCATCCTGTCATGGGCATAGTCGGCGATATAGCCGCAGGCATAGAGTAAAACGGTTAAGGAAGCAAGTGCGGCAGTGATTTCCAGGAATTTTTTTATTGTTTCCACTTGAAATAGTTTGTCTCTCATCATTAAACCTCGATATCTCACCCGATGGTTTTTAGATTTAAGCTTATCAAAAAACAGGAAATTAATCAAGCCCGGTGAAGGTCCACGAAGTTCTTTTTTCTTTTTATTTTTAGCCACGAAGGTACACGAAGTTACACTAAGATCAGCAGAGAGGTCCATTTAGACATCTACAATCTGTTGGTTCCCTACCTTCTAATCTTTTCTTCTTTGTGTATCTTCGTGTTTTGTACCGCATTGTAAATGCCTTCGTGGCTAAAATAACCTTTTTGGTTCCGGCTTATCCGGGAAGCAGGGAGATGCAAAATTACATTTGTCTTGTAAAATTGCATTGCATTTTTACAAAATAAATGTATAATTGCATTATGGAAAAAATATACATAAAGCGATTGCTTCCTGTGCCGAACCGGTCTTTCTTTCTTTTCGGACCCAGAGGGGTAGGAAAAAGTACATGGTTAAAGAAAACTATGGGGGATGCCCTTTTTTTGGATTTGCTTGATTCTTCACTGTACCTGGAACTTTCCCGGAATCCCATGAACCTCGAGGCCCTGGCCGGAAATATTCCCGAAGGTTCCTGGATTGTAATCGACGAAATCCAAAAAATTCCCACCCTGTTAGATGAAGTCCATCGCTTGATGGAAGAAAAGAGATGGCGGTTTGCGTTGTGCGGTTCATCCGCCAGGAAGTTACGCCGCGGTGGAGTCAATCTACTGGGCGGCCGGGCCGTTACCCGCAATCTTGATGCTTTTTCCTATGCAGAGCTTGGTGGTGCGTTTGATCCGGATTTTTCACTCCAGTGGGGATTATTGCCCTGGGTTCAATTGGAAAAAGAAAACGCGGCTGATATCCTGGATTCCTATGTAAACACATACATCAAAGAAGAAATAAAGGAAGAAGGCATTATCAGACGTATACCACCATTTTTGCGTTTTTTAAAAATTGCCGGGCAACTCAACGGGCAATTATTAAATGCTCAAAATATTTCCCGCGAGGCAATGGTACCGCGCAGCAGTGTGGATGTGTATTTTTCCATCCTGGAAGATACGCTTTTAGGTCATTTTCTTCCAGCCTATCGTCCCGGTTTGAAAGTTCGGGAACAAACCCACCCGAAATTTTACTGGTTCGATCCCGGGGTTGCCAGGAGCGCTGCCGGTTTGCTTTTTGACCCGATTGACAGGATTTGGCAAGGCATGGCGCTGGAGACTATGATTTACCATGAATTGAGAGTTTTTAACCATACCCGGGAAAGGAATCGCGAGATATTTTTCTATCGCACCGCCAATGGTGCGGAGATCGATTTTGTTATCGAGACCCGGAAAAGGCAGCCGTCATCTGTTCCTCATATAGTCTGCATCGAGGTAAAGCTGGCTGAGAAATGGAACCGTTCATGGGAACGCGCCATGCGCTCTTTAAAAAGCAGTGATAACATCGAAGTCAACGGCATGATAGGGATTTACACCGGTAAAAGAGCGTATCACTTCGACGGCCTGGATGTATTGCCGGTTGAAGAGTTTCTTAAAAGACTTTACCAGGGAAATATTTTCTAGAAAAAAATACCGGGCAAGTTTTTTATTTAGGACACTTTTGCCTGCAAATGTTGGCATTGGGATTGCTATGCTTTCTTATGTACAGGAGGTAATGAGATGATGATAAACGTTCTCAAAACAAAAACGTTAAGAAGTATAATTGGTATTCTTTTGTTATTGCTGGTGTTCCCGGCTCATCCGCCCCTGGAGAACTAAAGAACAAACAGGCGGACATTTTCCTTCTCCGCTTTGATAAAGACTATAAATATACGGATATCAATTATTTCAACCAAAACCTCAGGGAAAAAGAAGTGTTAGAAATAAAAAGCAAAAAAGGCAAGAAACTACTTTATTTTGTGATTATTGAGCCTGAATCCACCCACACGATTTATAACCAGGTGAGATAAAATAGAGAAAAACACCTGAACTCCTAAAAGAACTCTTTTTTGTCTCCGACGGCCAGGGGCGCTTTTTAAAAAAACTGCCCCTGGACCCCGCAAAAATTTTTGTTAATGGGGTACGATGGCTTAAGCATAGTAACACAGGCTGACCATGTATGAAAAGTTTTTGGACCCACCTTTTTACAAAAAGGTGGGCCGCCGGAGGCATAATGGTCCTATATTGAATTCTCTGCGGCTTTGACTTTTAACTTTGACAGGTACTCGGTAATCTTAATGTCCTTAGGACACGCTTCCATACAATTAAATATCGTATGACACCGCCAAATACCATTCCTGTCATTGATTATATCAATGCGCTCATCTGCACCATCATCCCTGGAATCAAAAATAAACCGATAAGCTTTTAACAACGCCGCCGGACCATGGTAGTTCTCATTACCCCATAAACTGGGACACGAAGACGTACAAGCAGCACAAAGAATACAGGTGACTGCCTCGCGGATTTCTTCAAATTCTTCGGGGAGCTGGAGAAATTCCTTGTCCGGGATGGGCTTGTCCACGATTAAATAGGGTTTGATCCGTTCCAGTTTGGCAAAAAAGTCATCCCAATCCACCACCAGATCCTTAATGATTTTAAGACCCGGGAGCGGTTCGATCTTTAATTTATTCTTAAACCAACTCATGGGTGTTTCACAAGCCAGGACATTTCGACTGTTGACTTTCATGGCACAGGAACCGCAGATGGCACTCCGGCAAGAGCGTCGATAAGACAGTGTGCCGTCATGGTACCAGTGAATTTCGTTTAACACGTCCAGTATAGTAGCATCCGGTTCGACTTCCACCTCATAGGTTTTCCAATGGGGTTTTTTATCCGTTTCCGGTTGGTATCTTAAAATTTTAACGTTTGCCTTTACTTTTTCCATGGTTGAACTCCTTTTTAATATTTCCGTTCCTGCGGTGGATACCGGTCCATGTCAATCACCACTTCCCTGGAGTGGTCCAGTTTAACGCCTTTGTCGGTTCGCCATGCCAATGTATGGCGCAGCCAGTTTTTATCGTCCCGTTTGGGATAATCGCTGCGGAAATGAGCACCTCGTGATTCTTTCCTGGCAATGGCACCCTCCACCATGACATCGGAAAAACTCAACAGGTTGCCCACCTCAAAGGCTTCCAATAGGTCCAGGTTAAAGATGTGGGACTTATCATCAATAGTAACGTTTTTGAAGCGTTCCTGCAATTCCTTGAGGATCCCTTTCATTTTTATCATATCTTCTTCATTCCTGAAGACGCCTACCAATTTGGTCATGTTGTCCTGGAGCTCGGCCAGGATTTTGGCATGGCGTTCGCTGC
Organism: Candidatus Aminicenantota bacterium; assembly: GCA_011772425.1. Lineage (GTDB taxonomy): Bacteria > Acidobacteriota > Aminicenantia > UBA2199 > UBA2199 > JAKAGC01. Next base: position 16,999 of record WVZO01000753.1, on the reverse strand, counting down.
CGGTGCCATTCATCCATGCGGATATTTTGCTTTGTGCCTGTTCCAGTGGGTTGGCTGGCAGGTTTTCATACCCGTTTTCCTTGAGGAATTGGACCATATGGATACCGGAAACGCGGCCAAAGGTGGCGGCTTCCTGTAAGGAGTTAGTCCCCAGGCGGTTGGCACCGTGCAGGGACAGGCATGACGCCTCACCTGCGGTGTAGAGTCCTTTCACTACTGTGCCTTTGGCGTCTTTGATGACTTCGCTGCGGATGTTAGCCGGGATACCGCCCATGGAATAATGAGCGGTTGGCTGGATAGGGACGGGTTCCACCAGGGCATCTACCCCCAGGTAGTTCAGGGCCAGTTCATAGACCTGGGGCAGTCGTTCCAGGATTCGTTCTTTCCCGATATGGCGTAAATCCAGGTGAACGTAATCCTGCCCCCCGATCCCCCTGCCTTCGTTGATTTCGGTTTGTTCGGCACGGGATACCACGTCGCGGGGGGCCAGTTCCATTTTAGCAGGGGCGTAGTCCTTCATAAAACGTTCGCCTTTGTCGTTGGTTATGTGCGCACCTTCACCCCTGGCCGCTTCGGAGAGCAAAATGCCGTATTTGTGCAGGCCGGTGGGATGAAATTGAACAAATTCCATGTCCTCCAGGGGAAGGCCGCATTCCAGGATCATTCCCAATGCATCGCCGGTATTGGCATGGGCATTTGAAGTGATCTTAAAGGCACGTCCATAACCGCCGGTAGCTAGCAAGACTGCCCGGGAATGGAAAATGTGCAGTCCACCATTGCGGATATCCCAGGCTATGACACCCCTGGATATGTCATCCTGGATGAGCAGTGAAAATACCTGGAATTCATTGTAAAAGTGCACGTTGTGTTTGACACACTGTTCATACAGGGTATGCAGCAGGACATGACCGGTAACATCCGCTGAGAAACAGGCTCGGGGAGAGCTGTGTCCACCGAAAGGGCGTTGATTGATGCGGCCGTCTTCGGTCCTGGAAAAGGGCACCCCCATGTGTTCCAATTCATATACGGTTTTGACCGCTTCGTTTACAAAGAGCTCAACCACATCCTGGTCTCCCAGGTAGTCGCTCCCTTTAATGGTATCGAACATGTGTAATTCCAGGGAATCTTCAGCTGCATTAGCCAGGGCGGCTGCGATTCCACCCTGGGCAGCACCCGAATGGGAGCGGGTGGGATACACTTTGGTGAGTACTGCAACCTGGAAACCGCTGCTGGCAATCTCTAATGCCGCCCGTAAACCAGCCAAACCGGAACCCACAACAACTGCGTCAATTTTATGATATTGCTTTGCTTCTTCTACTTTCATCTTAGGCTCCTATCTCCAAGGATGAGATCTTCACAATTGTCAGTATACCCACAAAAAATAATGCCAATCCCACCAGCAAGATCAACGAGAAAATAATCATTCGCCAGACTTTATGGTGGATGTAATCCTCGGTTATCATCCATATACCGTTTAACCCGTGATACAAGGCAGTTACCAGGAATAAAAATTGAAGCAGGTTGAACCAGGGAGACTGCATTTTGGCAGCCACGTCATCATATGAATATTGGCCTTTACTGATAAAGTGATAAAAGACAAAATGGTATATTACTAAAATGAACAGTATGACTGCTGTTATCCTCTGGAGCAACCAGGCGACGGCACCGCTTTTTGAGGTTTCTTTGAAATTCTTGTTCTTTTTTGCATTCATGAAGTTCTCCTATCTTTATCCTGGCAGCTTGTTACCATTTAATATGGGCAATTAACAGGTAACTGCCAATGGCCCACAGCACAAATGCCACAGCAATCATGACAAAGAACAGCTTTTTGTGAAACAGGGAACCTTTGAAAAAATCCACAATTACAATACGAACGCCGTTGAAGGCGTGGAAGAGGATAATTCCCCATAATCCTACCTCCAGGAGTTTAAACAGCGGTGAATTGAGGAAAGCCGTAACTTCGTTAAATGTTTCCTCACCAAGGGTTAAGGTGTTGATCACCCAGATGTGCAGCGTAAGATAGAAAATCAATCCCAACCCGGACAACCGATGCAGTATCCATGCCCAGGAGCCAACAAATTTGTAATAATCTAGGTCGAAAAATTTTGTTCTCTTATACAACCTGATCCTCCTTTAAAAGTGTTAAATTTCAATTTCTTGATAAAACTAGAACCCTATTTTAATATTTCAGGCAAAATACTTCAATATTGATTTGACTTTTAAAAAAAAAAAAACTATTTTTATAGGTATGAAAGAAACAACGACAACCCTGAATGGGACGTTAGGAAAAAGACGGGATTATACGCCTGAAGATGATGAATATAAGGCCGTCACCAACCCCCAGGGTTTTGCCATTGAATTAATAGCCGGGAAGAACTCCTGGCTCACCATTATTCGCTGGATTTATACGTTTTTCATCCTGGCCTTTTTTTTCTTCTACAACTACTTCTCAAAGGATGTTTTAATCGGGTATCGAACCCTGGGGCTAATATTGGGACTGTCGGTGCTGGGAAATATTTTTTTTATCCTGGCATTGAAACGGGGGAAAAAGTTACCTTCGGAGAAGCATGATTTTAAGCTTTATACATCTATGGCAGCCCTGCAAATGGATTTTGACGTGGTGATTCTCTTCCTGCTGGCTTTTTTTTCAGGAGGTTTTGACAGCCCGGTGATAGTATTGTTTATTTTCTACATCATGGTAGCTACCTTTTTAATCGATCATAGAAAGGCTTTTCGCAGCACCATCACTGCCATTATCCTGGTGGTGGTCATTTTCTTCTCCGGTTCCGCTGAGGGATTAATTGTTTCCTCTGAGCGGTTAACCACCCTGATTGCCTTTAATATTATTTTACTTTTTGCCTTCTTTATTTCCGCCTATTTGTCCAAGAATTTAAAAGAAAGTGAGAAAAAAATCCAGGATTTATTGCAAAAGACCAGTAAGATGTCGGTTACCGATGGTCTCACCAATTTATACAACCAGACCCATTTCTTTTTATTGCTAAAACTCCAATTGGAAAAGTCCAGGCGCTATCGCACTCCTTTTTCGCTTATTTTATTCGACGTGGACGATTTTAAAACATACAATGATAATAATGGTCACCTCAAAGGTTCTGAGGCGCTTCGGCGAATTGCCGAATTGATGAAACAGGTATTCCGGTCTTCGGACATGCTGGCTAAATACGGTGGGGATGAATTTGTGATTATTCTTCCCAATTCCGACAAAATCGGGGCGTTTTTAGCCGCCGACCGCCTGCGGGACGTGGTAGAGAAGGAGTCCTTTGTAGGTGGACACCTTCAACCGTTGGGAAAAGTGACATTGTCTCTGGGTGTTGCCAGCTACCCGGGACACGGTCAAACGGTGAAAGAACTCCTGGACCGGGCAGATAAGGCCCTCTATTCAGCCAAAAAAGCCGGTAGAAATAGGGCCGCCATCTACGAGGAAGATTTGGAAACAGAAGAATAAAACCCAGGGCTATTTCCGTTTGACTTTGGTTTTCTCGTTGTAGTAATTGTAGGCAAGTTGACGCACCACCGGGTTGATGTTTTTATCCTGGGTCAATAGTTTCAAATCCCGTATATGCAGCTTTTTGACAAATCCCAGGGCATCTTTAACCGGAGTTTTGGGGTTATGAACCAATTCCATCATAACAGTATAATTCTTGACCCATTCCCGTCTCTTGGAAATTTTAGAAATAATATCGCTGGCCACGCTTTTATCCCTGGCCAATAGAACCACTTCATCGGAGGTGAGTTTTGGGCTCTCCACCACAGCCTGCGCCACTATTTTATTGGGGTCTTTGATCAATATCAAACGGTGGGTTTTGGAACCTGTCAGCGCCAGTTTAATGCGCTCCGAAATGGTCATGTTATTGATCTCTTGTAGGGTGGTCAGGGCTTTTCGTTCCACCTCGGAAAAATCACTCAAATCTAATTCATCTTCATATTCCTCTTCTTCGGTTACTTCCATACTGGTTTCTTCTTCTTGTTCCTGCTCCTGCTCCATCATGATGACTTCTTTTACCTCTTCCAGCATATGTTCTACCGGTATCTCCTGGGCCGTATCCTCGCCCAGGTAAAAATCCCTGATCTCCTTAATTCTACCTTTGATAAAATTATTGACTTCGGGATTTTTTTCCATTACCTCCATAATTTCCGGGTAGGCGATCAGTTTGATCTGGTTATCCAGTAACACCTCCAGCATGGAGAGGTCGCCTATCTCCGCTATCTTTATCAAAAAATCAGGGGGCAAAGCTTGATTGCGGACAGCTTTGGCAATGATTTTAAAATTTTTCCAATTCAAAGCCTCCAGTACAATGAAGTAAGCCACCCGGTGATTGGCATGATTCTTTTCAATATAATTTAACTTCGTAGTTTCGGAGATCTGTTTTAACTGGTTCAATGCCCTGGATTTATAATGTTCCTTTTTCAAGATAAACACCAGGCCCTCAAGGTATTCTTCCTCGGTAAGGGGCAATTGCTTTGAAACCAGCAATTCCAGTATTTCCTCTATGGCTTCTTCCTGGACTATTTTATTTATAATAGGATTTCTGGATATAATAGTTGGTTGTATCATCTTTCTAAAATTTGTTTTATATTTGTCGGATGAATAGATAGACGTTCCGACCGTGAGAGGCTATTTAAGTAGGTGATTTCCCGGTTATTTAAGTAAAACTTCACTGCTGAAGGGTTACCAATGGTAAAGTGGAGTTCATAGCCTTTCAATTTTGTTTTCTCTCCCTTTTTAAAGACCTTTTCAATGACTTTTTGGCTGCCTCGATGAACCTGCATCCAACAGTCATCCAAGAATTCGATGTCCACTTGAATCGGCCAATAATCAAGACTAAACACATTGGGATCAATGGGGAGAAAAGAGGAGAGTCCCGGTTCATTTCCGGTGATATCCCCGGGCCTCAGTTTTGCATACCTCCCTCCGAAGATTGCGTCCTTGTAGACATACAGAAGCATAACCGCGACGATAACAAATGCAGCAATCAGAAGAAGGCTGAGAATGTTTTTCTTTTTAAACCGTGAATATCTCAGTTTGGAATAGAAGGATTTGGTTTTTTCCTGGGTGTCCGCAAGGACGACATTAATGGCCTGGCTGTGGATATCACAGAAGGTTTTCTCATCGCAACCGATGGCTTTTAAATAGCTTTTAATATAGTTTTTGAGATAAAATTTCCCCGGCAGCTGTTTAAATTGGTTATTTTCAATCGCCTGCAGCGCTTTTACACTGATATTGGTTTTTTGAGAGATCGCCTCGAGAGTAATGTTTCGCTGCTGGCGTTCATTCAGTAGTGCTTCACCTAAAGATATCATGACTATATTTTAATCATTCTTTACAATATGTCAACATATCAACTGCAGATAAAATGAACACAGAAATGTCGAGTACACTGGAAAAAACAACATAACAATGTTTGTTGTACTCGATAAAGTCGACAGTTTCAAATAGATCGTTTTACGCCGATATCTAAAGCATCTTCAGGACACAGTTTAATACACTCATTACAGGCATAACAATCCGGCCTGAGATTGGATTCTTTTAATATCTCCGGTATGGCCGTGCAGGGAGATTTTGCCGTGCATATACCACAGTCGGTGCAGGTATTCTTCTTAAACCGAATGCGAAATATTCCGATCTGCTCCAACCAATGGGCATACAACCCAATGGGACAGACAAAATGACAAAAAGGCCGGTAATATTTAAATGCCAGGATAACCGTCAACAAAAATGGGACATAGTGAATAATATATCCCAGCAGGTTTTCGTTTGCTCCGAATTCCAACCCGTGAAAAGGATTGAAGTAGTCGTACAACGATAACGCGTACACCCTTCCTTTAAAAACGGTATAAAGGAGTGCTGTAGCACTGATAAAAATAAATAATATAAATATAAGCAGCCGTACGGCCTGGGCAGCGGTAAAGGGGAATTTGCCCCGTTTGATTTTCAGTTTATCCGCCAGCATGGCGATCAGTTCCTGGACTGCCCCCACAGGGCAAACCCAACCGCAGAACAATTTCGGGCCCAGCAAGGTCAACAGGAATATCACCCCTAACGTAATAATAAAAGGTATGCGGAAACCGTACAGTAAGGATTTGGTAGCGGCACACATCGGAGATGGATGCATGGCAAAATAAGAAAACCAATTTCCCAGCAAACCGAAAAGAAACGTTGCCAACAGGAGAAGTCCTATTTTTAACCCTTTGTTCATTTTCTTTGTCTTTAACAAGACAAAAGCTGCCAGCCCTAGCAGCAGCATTACAATGAATTTAGTGATAAAACGGGGACTAAATAAAAAATCCCAAAAAGTGGGTGGTTTTCGTTGGGCATGTTCTGCGGCCTTTTCAGCCGTTTGAGAAAAAAGTGCCGGCGAAAATAAGAACAACGTGCTTAAAGATAAAAATAATTTTTGTGCAAATTTCATTTACAACCTCCGGAATGGATTTCTAGAATTGATCTTATCGGTTAAAATTAAGGATATATATTACCAGAATTCGATTGATTTGGGAATGGTTTAAAAGAAAATTTTGCCTTATTATGACAAATTTTTTTTGAGAAGCCAGGTTAAGGTTGAGGGGTGTCCTTAGCCTTAACCTCAACCTTAACCTGGGTTTAGCCGAGCCATTTTGGTACAGGTTCGGCAGGTTTACGATATTAGATATAGATGTATTCTTTTTCTTTGAGCTTTTTTAACTTTTTCTTCGCCTTTTCCGCCTTCTCTTTGGCTTTTTCCGCTTTCTTTTTGAGTTTCTTTTTCAGGATAATCACATCATCATCGTCTTGGTGAGGCATATTGAAGTAAAAATATTGTAAAGGAAATTTCGAGCGAATTTTGTCGAAATCTCCCTTAAAAATCCCCAGTCGTCCCCAGCCTGGTCTCTCATCTAATTCAGCCTTGACAGTTTTTTTCTTTTTATGGCGAATCACCTGGATTTGCACTTCGTCACCTTCCTCCATATCCCTAAGTATGTCACTCACATCATCCGGTTCTTCAATCTTTTCCTTGTCCACCTGTACAATAACATCCCCGGATTTTAAACCAGCCTTTTCCGCGGGGCTGTCTTCTTCCACTTTAAGGATGAGGGCCCCCTCATCCTCCTTTAATCCAAAATACCCGGCAAGGTCTTTATCCATTTCATGTAACTGAACACCGAGATACCCGCCCTTCGTGGAAACGAAGAGGACGTTTTTATCGCCTCCAATGCCGAACCACTGAAACCCTGATTTCAATTTGCCCAGGGTGACTGTTAATTCCTTGTTTTTCCCATCGCGAACCAGTTTGACTTTCACCTGGGTTTTGGGTTTAACCTCTCTAACTGCATCTACCAGGTTGGAGGGTCTGCGGATTTTCTCATCGTTGAAATACTGGATGATATCACCTTTTTTGATACCTGCTTTTTCAGCAGCCTGGTCTTTAATGACCTTTGTAACGCGCACACCGTGGGTCAGGCCCAGCTCTTCCTTATCTTCTTTCGACAAATTCTCCACCATGACTCCCAGGTATCCTCTACCGGAATCTTTACCTGCCATCAGGGTCGAACCTGTCCCAACCAGGATAAGAGACAGGACCACGATTAAACCTGTCATCATTTTCTTGCTTACAAACAATCGCTTAAGTTGTGTCATCACAATACCTCCTTTTGTTCTTTTGTTTGTTTTCTATATCCTTAAGATGCAAAAAAACAGTAAAAAGTTGCATTGAGGTTAAAAAAATTTTTTTTTACCACAGAGAGCACAGAGAAGACGGAGGACAGAAGGTTAGTTGGCAGTTGGCAAAAAAAGAAGCAAAGAAGTGAGGAAGTTAGGAAGCGTGGTACAATGACTGACCGTGTATGAAAAGTTTTTGCGGGGTCCAGGGGCGGTTTTTACTAAAAAGAGCCCCTGGCCGCCGGAGGCATAAGTACAATTACGGATTGGAGGGTCGGATGTCGATTTCGCTGATCATGGCCCGTTGGGGCATCCGGACAGCATGGATGATGGTTTCTGAGATATCCATTGGTTTCAATGCTTTCTTTTCCGGGGCCAGGAGTCCTGGTTGATGGTCGCTGAAGTTGGTGGTCACCGAACCAGGGCAAATAGCAAGGACCCGGATATTGTTTTTTCGCTCTTCCAGCATCAGGCAGCGGCTGAATCCCAGGACCGCATGTTTGCTGGCAGCATATCCGCCGCCGTTCACAAACGCATTCTTTCCTGCCAACGATACCACGTTGACAATCACTGCTTCCCCAGCCTGCCGGAGAAAGGGAAGAGCTTCACGAGTGGTAATAAACAGTCCGCGCACATTAAGGTTAAACATTTCATCCCAATGCTGCGTGCTCATCTCAGCCACCGGGTGGAAATGCCCTAACCCGGCATTGTTAATAAGGACATTGATCTTTCCAAAGGTATCCACAGTCTGTTGGATAAATGCTTTGATTTCCTCTTCCTTGCTCATATCACCGGCAAACACAAGAACCTTTCTGCCGGCTTTTTCGATTTCAGCAGCCAGGCTGTCCAGTAAATCTTTACTACGGGCAGATATAGCCACGTCTGCACCGGCTTTGGCCAGGTCAAGGGCAGTCTGCCTGCCGATCCCTTTGCTGGCTCCTGTTACCATCGCTGCTTTATCTCTTAAATCCATTTTATTTTGTTCCTCCTTAAAACATAAGGGGGCGGGCACTAAAGCCCGCCCCCAGGTGTAATTTTCGCTCAACTTTTTCTGATTGTCAACTGTATTTCATGTTACATGTCACTGCACGATTACTTTCCCGTCCATGCCGATGTGATAGATACAATGGTAATCAAAATCACCGGGGTTTTGGAAAGTAAACTGGAAGGTGTTTCCATTGGTCAGGTCACCGGAATTGAACACGCCGCCGGCGTTGTTCCGGGTGCCGCTGGTAGCAGTATGCACAACGTTGCCCCTATGAACCCAGGTAACGGTGGTGCCGGCACTGACAGTAATGGTAGAGGGACTAAACGAGCTGTCCAGTATGGTTACGGTGTTCTGGTTCGAACCCGGGTTTGCTTCCGGCGGCGCAACCTCACTCGAGGTTTTGCAGCTGAAAAAGGTAAAGGTGATTAAAATGATTAACGAAAAGATTGTAAATATATTTTTATGTTTCATTGTTTTCCTCCTTGGTACACCTACTTAAACTAGGCATTCCTATATATTATATGTCTTTTTTGTTAATTTTCAACTATTTTATTTTTTTTATGAGGATTGGGGACACAGGATAGGTTACCTATTAGTAAAATCTTGCCATTTTCTGGAAAAAAAACAGCCACAAAGACACTAAGACACAAAGAAGCACAAAAAAATATTTTCATAATAAAATTCCTTTGTGTGCCTTCGCGCCTTCGTGTCTTAGTGGCGAATTATCTTTTTGGTTGCGGCCTGTTCTCTTCTTTCCCTTCTTTTCGAACATCTAAGATTTTTTATTCACCTTCACCATATCGGACAACTGGCCAGCCATATTCATGCATAATTGCAGCCAGGATCTCGAAAGACAACAACATACCCTGTTCACCATTGGTCATAATGACAGCCCCTTTTCCAGTGGCAGGAGAAGCGATTAACATGCAGGTTGCCCCCGGGTTATTTTGACCCGGATGTAAAAAATACATAGTTTGACCTTCACCAACCAAAAAGACCCCCAACCCCTGGCTGGTAATTCCGAATAACTTGCGGGGATCATGATTAAATTGCACACTGAGCATCTTTTGAAGAGTTTTGGCTGACAGTAACCGCTGCGAACGTCCTCGATAACCACGCATCAGTTCAATGGTAAAGAGCGCCAGATCGGTGGGGGTGGTTACTAAACCTCCCTGGGCCAATGCCGTCGGATGCTGAGGACGTTCGTGAGCCTTGCCTTCACGATCATGAGGGGCGATGACGTTCCCTTTAAAGTGAGCTTTTAGGGGGTGCATTAACGTACTGGCTTTCATACCCAGTGGTTCGAATACGGTTTCTCTGGCAAGCTGCGCAAAGGGTTTGCCGGTCACATCTTGCAGAAGCAATTGGATCACCAGGAATCCCATGTTGGAGTACTGAAATTGACTGCCTGGAACGTATTCAACAGCGGCAGGCTTGTTTTTGGCTGGAGATTCGCCATTTAAAACCTGGATCAGGGTCGGGATACTGCCTTCTTCAAAATCAATGCCTCCATCAGGCCGGTTGAGCCCGGACCGATGGGTCAATAAACGCTGCAACGTGACTTTTTGCTCACCAGTAAAGTTATTCCCGGGAATTTTCCAGGATTTCAATTGTTTGTTTATGTCTTTATCAAGGTCCAGACGGCCTTGTTCAACCAAACAGAGCGCCATCACAGCGCACAACAGCTTGGTGGTGGAGGCCGCCTCAAAACAGGTCTTTGGAGTTACAGGTTTATTGCTGCCGGCTTTAATAATGCCATAACCTTTGGCCCAATCCACTTTATAGTTGTCGATGACGGCAATGCTGATACCCGGTACTCTATAATGCGCCATCCGGTCAGATAACACCATTTTTTTCTGTGTACCCGTGCGTTTAGCCTGGAAAAGAGCCATTGGGCCGCGGAATTCCTTCAGGCTGTTCTCTATACGTCGGATTTTGTGTGCAGCTCCTGTTTTTGTTTCCTGGGCTGAATAGGCTACAATGGATACGATAAAAAAGGTCAGGAAAACCAGGGACCTGGTAATTACTTTTCTGTTTGACATCAACTGTTTCTTACTCATTGCATTACTCCTTAAATTTAATTGTATCACCTGTCATATTGTTGTTATATACGAAACAGGTTAAGAAAAGGTTCATAGAAAAGTAAGCAAGGGTAATTGATTTCATCTCTCTTTCATAATATAATCTCATATGCGCAGGGCGCGAAACACTAAACGCCATGCGCTGTGTAAGTCCTACTGATTAGGAGGCTAGTGTGAGACTATTGATCGATATGGATAACAAATCAGAAATCGGCATGATCGACTGGGAATTTATCCACGATATGCAAGGCATTGCCCCTGAATTAATCACACCCGAAATCATTTACCTGACCCAGGATTTCCTGGATAAAATTCCTGAAAAATGGAGCAAAATAAGATCAAAACTGGAAGAACATGTCTCTGCCAAACGCACCATCCACTGTGCCATTTCCGATATCGAAAACCTGGGAAATGAATTCAAACTCCGGGGCACCTTAAAAAGCAAAGAAGGAGATATTTTAAGCTTTCATAGAGTTGTGGTTTTCGATGAAGACCGGTTCGAAGACGATTATATCGGGGCAATTATTACCGATAAAAACGGCAATTTTACCCTCTCTTTCGGCAAAAAAACCTTCAGCGACTTCGGAATAGAAGCAGAACCGGATATCTATTTCAAAGTCTACGCCTGGAAACAAGAACGCTTCGTAGAAATAGGAAAAACCATGCCGGAAGTATTTGAAAAAACCGAAACCAAAGAAAATAAAATCATCCTCGAATTCGGCATCGTCACGATTTGATTATTTACCACAGGGGAGCACGAAGATGACACACCCCGGCTGCTGCGCAGCCACCCCTCTCAAGATGGGATTTCTTTGGCTGAATGTGGCACATAGGATGAACGTAGTAATATGACTGTATGAAAAGTTTTACGGGGGGTCCAGGGGGGCGGTTTTTCAAAAGAGCCCCCCTGGTCGCCGAAGGCAAAAAGGCACAAACAGTTTACTTCTTACTTCCTACTTCTTACTATCTTCCTCTTGTTCTTCTTGCGGTTCTATTTTTAATCCTTTGTGCAGGATGTCTTTTATTTTTGCCACGATTTCCTGCACCTGGTTGTTGAGTTCAATGGCTTTTTGGGCGGTTTCTTCACAAAACACGTCGTCTTCTATGCCGTCAAGGTTGATCATAACATTGTAAAGCGCACCTTCAGCAGCGGCGGAAGCGGTAAGACCAGCCACACCGGCATCGGACAGGGAATTTTGATTTCCTTTTTCCACCACGGTGAGGGCTAATTCTGCGGCTTCTTTTGCTTTTTCGAGAACGGAAAAAGGAATCATTGTGGCTTCGATGGTGGCATCCTGGATGGCTTTATTTCGGGCAGCCTGTTCTTCCTCGGTGCTTTTGGGCAGAGAGAACGCATCCATGACTTTGTTAAAGGCTTCGGTATCCTTATCAATGGAATCGGTAAAGAAATCTTTTAGTCTCTGGGCTTTATCGGAAACCTCGATCATTATTTCTTTGACTTCTTTGTATTGTTTTTTGTTGTAGGTGAGATTGCCTACCATGGAGCTGAGACCAGTGGATAATGTACCGTTGAGGGCAGCTACGCTGCCGCCGCCGGGGGCAGGGGAATCAGATGCCAGTTCATCGGCAAATTCATAGATATTCATAGAGGCGAGCCGTCCTTTTTTCTTCAACCGGTACTCAATGATCTTGTGATCCGGGTTAAATTCACTGACCTCTTCCAGTCCCATGGTCTGGATCGCCACCCGGATCAATTCTCTTTCAGAAACGCCTGTGGTGCTGCCCTGTTTTTCCAGAAAATGCCTGCCGCATTGGAGCATGGCTTGCAAGGGGATCAATCCTACCAATTCACTGCCGGTGACGCGTACCCCTAACTCATAGGCAAACTTTTCCGCTTCTTCAAACACCCGGTAAGCCGGGGTAATGTTATAATTTAACAGGTTAAAAGACAACTGCGCCATATTATATTCAGGAATATACCAGCCCACGCCCCGTACAGCTTTTAACGTACCGGGGACATGTTCGCTTTTGCCTGTCCCCTTTTTTTTAACCACTCGGCCTTTTTCCCGGATACGGTTGGCAATTTTGCGGGCAATTTTAACATTGCGGGTGTTCAGGTTGACATTATAGGCGATTAAGAATTCCCTGGCACCGATGACAGTGGCACCGGCTTTGGCATTAAACACAGGTTTGCCGTAATCGGGTTTGTATTTTTCTTGTTTTAGTTTATCGGGCAGGGCTTCGTATTCGCCTTCCCGGATCCAGGCCAGGCTTTTCCGTTCTTCGGAAGTGGCAGCGTATTCATAAAGATAAACAGGAATATTCAGCTCTTCAGCCACTCGTTTGCCCAGTTTGTGGGCCATTTCCACGCATTCCTCCATGGTGATCCCGGAGACCGGTACAAAGGGACAAACATCCGTGGCTCCCATTCGCGGATGGGCCCCGTGGTGTTTGGACATGTCGATTAATTCTGCGGCTTTTTTAATGAATTGAAATGCAGCTTCTAAAACAGCATCCGGGGTCCCGGCAAAGGTGACCACGGTGCGGTTGGTATCCCGGCCAGGGTCCAGGTCTAAAAGCTGAGCGCCTGGGACTTTGTTAATTTCACCGGTTATTTTTTCAATGACATTTTGGTCTCTTCCTTCAGAAAAATTGGGTACGCATTCAACAACTTTATTCATGTTCGTCTCCTTTTTTGATGTTTTTTTCGCCATTCTATTATATCTTTATGGTGGCCGGAAAGCAATACATCCGGCACGACTAAACCTTTATATTCCCTGGGTTGGGTATACTGGGGAAAAGCGAATTGGTTTTCTTCATAGAACGAATCGGTTTCCACGGATTCGGGTTTTCCCACGACCCCTTTCAACATTCGGGCCACGCTTTCGATGACCACCTGTGCAGCGGTTTCACCCCCCATCAGTACGTAATTGCCGACAGATATTTCTTCATCTACCAATGTATCGATAACCCGTTGGTCCACGCCTTCGTACCGTCCGCAGATCAGGATCAAATGATCTTCCTTTGCCAGCTCTTTTACTTTTTTTTGAGTAAGGAGTTCGCCATAAGCAGAAAATAAGATCACTTTGCCGGGCCTTTTTTGCTTGATAAATTCAATGGCATCGAAAAGGGGTTGGGGCATCATGACCATTCCTGCACCACCACCAAAGGGACGGTCATCGACTTTGCGGTGCTTATTGGCAGCAAAATCCCTTAAATCATAAAGGTCCAGGGTCAGGATTTTCTTCTCAATAGCTTTGGCCAGCAGACCATATTGAATAAAATTCTCAATGATTCCCGGGAATATAGAAACCACAGATAACACCATTTTTTTATTCCTTATTTAATCCTTTTAATCCATCCGGTGGGTCGATGGTAATTATCTTTTTTTCCCTATCGATTTTTTTGACAATGCCCTCTGAAAAGGGGACATAAATCACATCTCCTTCATCTCCAACGACCTCAAGGATTTGATTGGTTTCGTAAACGCCGTATGTTTCTATGTGTTTTACTTTGCCCCACACACATCCGCTTACATCTTTTACAGTAAATTCAACTCCCTTTGCTGCTTGTTCAGTCACGGCGTTCGCGGCATTCACGGGAGAAGTAGAAATTTTCGTACTGTATATGGAGTACCCCACCAGCTTGTATGCATCGTTAATGGTATTGGTATCGACAAATTTGAACACCCATGCTCCCCGTATATTCTTGAGATATTCGATCTTTCGCTGGATTTGGTATTTCGTGGACTGCAGTACTACCCCTTCCCCCTGCCCAGGGATATACCTTTCTACCTGGGGGGAAGGTGTGATTACCACCTCCCCCTTATTGCCTCTTGTTTTTACAATTTTCCCGAGGAATATCAACTATCGTTCTTTTTACTCCTCACCGCCTTCATCAAACCGTTCGATAATTTCCAGGTTGAATCTTCGTTTTTGTTTCATACCGGCAGCAGCAAGAATTGTCCGGATGGCTCTTGCTGTTCTCCCCTGTTTACCAATCACTTTACCCAAATCGGATTGGTGAACTCGCAGTTCCAGGATAGTGGTCTGTTCGCCATCAATCTGAGTGACTTTAACTTCATCAGGGTTATCAACCAATGATTTGCAAACTGTCTCAACAAGATCTTTCACGTTTTCCTCCTTAATTCTCAGATTTAACTTTCTTTATTAACGATTTAACCGTCTCTGAGGGTTTTGCTCCTTTTTTTATCCACTCGTTGTATTTATCCAAATCAATTTTGATTTCGGGTTTTTCCCGCATTGGGTTATAGTAACCAATTAAATCAATGTATCGTGACTCTCTGGGGCGTCTTTTGTCCGTTGTCACAATTCGGTAAAAGGGTCTGTGTTTCGTTCCCATCCGGGTCAATCTTATCACAACCATTAATATCAACTCCTTTTGAATTTTAAAATTCTATTTCTTTTTGCAGATGTACAGATTATAACCTTACATCATTTTAGAGAGAAAGTCAAATTTTTTCAGCATCTTTTTGAAAAAGGGTTTTTTCATGTATTTTTTCATTTCATTATAGTGCCTTAACAACTGGTTGACTTCCTGCACGGGCCGACCGGAACCTTTGGCTATCCGGTATCGTCGTTTGCCGTTGATGATTTTGGGATTTTCTCTTTCCCTTAGCGTCATTGACTGGATAATGGCGGCCATGTGTTTTATTTTTTTGTCATTTATACTGCCGTCTGCCATGGCCATCTGCTGATTGATGCCTATATTGGGAATCATTCCCAGGATATCACTCATCGATCCCAGCCTTTGAATCTGACCCAGTTGGGACAACAGGTCGTCCAGCGTAAACTCATTTCTCAGGAGCCGGCGGGTCATTTCTTCGGCTTTTTTCTCATCCAGGTCTTTTTCTGCTTTTTCGATCAGTGTAAGCACATCACCCATCCCCAGTATCTGGGAAGCAAGCCGGTCAGGATAAAATTTTTGGAAATCACTGTTTTTTTCTCCTACACCGATAAATTTGATGGGTTTGCCGGTAACACTGACTATAGAGAGCGCTGCCCCGCCCCTGGCATCCGCATCCAGTTTGGTAAGAATAACCGAATCAATACCGATTCGTTCGGAAAAACTTTGCGCAGAATTCACTGCATCCTGACCGGTCAACGAATCCGCCACAAAAATGATTTCTGTAGGGTCCAGGTATTTTTTTACCCGGCTTAGTTCATCCATTAGCTCATCATCGATATGAAGCCGACCGGCAGTGTCGGCAATAATATAATCATAACCATATTCTTGCGAGGTTTTTATTAGTGCTTTACTGACTTTCTTCAAATCATTGGAGTCCCGATTAAAATAATGGGCACCGACTTCTTTGGCAATGGTCTCCAGTTGTTCGCCGGCAGCCAAACGTTTTAAGTCCAGGGAACAGAGCAGGGAGGTTTTTCCCTGTTCTTTAAGGTAATAAGCCAATTTTCCTGCTGTGGTGGTTTTACCCGTACCCTGGAGACCCACCAACATGATAATCGCGGGTTTGATAGGGGGTGTCTTTAAATCTTTATCTTCAGACCCCAGCATTTCTTCCAGTTCAGCTTGCACAATTTTTACCATATGCTGGTAGGGATTTAAACTCTCCTGGACTTCGGTTCCCATGGCTTTTTCTTTGACGTTGGTAGTGAACTGTTTTACCACTTTATAGTTAACATCTGCTTCCAGGAGAGATAATTTGATCTCTCTCATGGCAACTTTGATGTTGTCTTCGGTGATTTTGGCTTCACCTTTCAGGTATTTCAGGACTTTGTTAAATTTTCCGCTTAAATTGTCAAGCATACTTTTTTCCTCGCTTTCAACTTTTCAATTTTATCATAAAAAGCAGATTTAAAAAACAGGAAAACCAAAAAACCGGTAATTCTAATTTTAGCCGCGAAGGTACACGAAAGGGTTTTTTCTTTTTATTTTTAGCCACGAAGGTACACGAAGTTACACGAATAAAAAAACTTAGTTCGCTTCGCTCACAATTGAATGTGGGTAACAATATTGGAATATTACGTTTTGGAATAATGGGGTAATGGAGCAATGGTTTTTTCTTCTTCCGATGAATGATTTTTTTTGCCTTGCGACTTTTTTCCTTCAGGCTGAAGTTAACTTTTTTTTGTCTTACGGATAAGGATGCCTTATTAAAGTCATATTGTTATGCACCGTGCACATTTTTTTGCACATCTTTTGAACAATTTGAGTTTTACATCATTGGCAGATTTGTATTGTAGGTAAAATAAAACAAAGATCGCAAACGAGTGAAAAATGATCGGCAACATTCGCACTCTCGCAGGCACCGTCCCCTTTTTGCAGTCCGATCATTCA
>WVZO01000547.1 GCA_011772425.1 Candidatus Aminicenantota bacterium | reverse complement strand
ATTCGTGGTGCGGAGATAGTTGTCTACTTCGATTTTATTTTTATTAACCTTGATACCCGCTTTTTCCAGGTCCAGTCCTTCAATATTTAACCGCCTCCCCGCAGCCACAAGTACCCTGTCGAAAGAAAGCGTTTCTTCCCTTTCCTCCTGGTCTTTTATAATAACACTGTGGGTACCGGGAAATTTCATCACCCTTACACCGGTCCGGATATCGATGCCTTCTTTCCTGAGAACTTCGGTGAGAGCACGTGAAATATCCTCGTCTTCTTTTGGCAGTATCCGCTTCTCCATCTCAACGACTGTTACGTTGGCGCCCAGCCGCTGATAGGCCTGGGCTAATTCAATTCCAATGGGGCCGCCGCCGATTACCAACAACGTCCCGGGTAATTCCCGGTTGGCAAAAATAGTCTCGTTGGTGAAATAATTCACTTTATCAATGCCCCCGATGAGGGGGATAAAAGGACGTGAACCCGTGGCAATAACGATTCGCCGGGCCCTGCACTCTTTACCATTAATTACAATTGAATTCTTGGAAACAAAACCAGGTGAGCCGATTTCCACATCGATTCCTTTTTGCCGGAAATACTCAGGGTTTTCATGCACCCGGATAACCTCCTGCCTGGCGGCAATGGTTTCAGCAACTTTTTTCATATTTATCGTTCCTTCTAACTGAAGGCCCAGTTGTCCTGCTTTTCGCGCCTGCGCTGCCGTATGGGCCACGGAAATCAATGCTTTGCTGGGCACGCACCCGTAATTCAAGCAATCGCCGCCGATCAAATGCTTTTCCACCAAAAGCACCTTTAATTTAAGGGTATTCATAAAACTGGCAATATTGAGACCCGCAGACCCGGCCCCCAGTACAATGATGTCATATTTCATTCTTTTTACCGCGCTGTAAGCACTTACTTCTTATAATGCTTCTTAACGATGCTCATAAGCCAGGTGTACTTCTCCTGCATTTGATCCAGCAGTTGGATGTCAATTTTGGTAACATTTTTTTGGCTGGTGTCTTTGGCAAAATCCAGGATACCATCAGCTTCAGCATCAGTAAGCAGGTAGGTTCTTCCCGAAGGGGTTTTTAATTTAACGGTAACCGAATTCTCAGGTAGGTCAGTCATAAGTTTCTCGATCCTGGGGTCTCTTTCTATGGCTCGTTTGGCAGTTCCAAAGGTAACCGTGGCCCAATACCCTTTTTCATTAAAATTCAGTACATAACTGTCGTAGAACCAGTCAGGGTCCAGGATGACACCGGATTTCCCACGGCTTAATTCCCGGTATTTCTCATAAGAAATGTATTTCTTTTGGAATTGCCCGACTTCCTTAATTACATGGATGGCTTTATAAATGGCAGGGTCCTTTGCCACCGGTTTCCGAAGTTCCTCAATGGAAGGTTCTTTAGGGAGTTCCATCTGGGGTTCGGTTTGCATTTCCTTTTTAGGACCGCAGCCAAAACCCGCGGCCAGCAGTCCCAGGATGCTCAAGATTGCCAATACTCTTAAATGTACTTTCATTTTTCACTCCTTGATATTGTTCAGCCACAAAGACACAAAGGCACAAAGTAAATTGAGGGCACATCATATCATAAGACACACAAAAAAGCAAAGCCCACGACTTCCTTCCTACTTCCTACTTGTTTTTTATGCGTCTTTCTGATACTATGTGATCTTATAATAAATGAGTGAAATCAATTCAAAGGAGTAAACTATGAGAAAAATTTTCAGTTTTTTAGCAATCGCTCTATTGGTTGTGGGTGTGCCTTATTCCTGCGCCCAGGATTCGGCAAGCAAAGATAAGCCGCTTACAATTGAAACCAAAAAACAGAAAGCCAGTTATGCCCTTGGCTACAATATGGGCAGGCAAATAAAAGAAATGGCCGAAGACCTGGACATGGACATTATGTTGCAAGGTATCAAAGATTCTGCCCTGGGCAAAACAGAACAAATACCTCCCCAGGAAATGCATAAAAGTCTTCAAGAATTTTATGCGGAGTTTTCAAAGCGGATGCAGGAAAAGAAACGCATCCAGGGTGAAAAAAATTTAGCCGAAGGTGAAGCATTTCTTAAAGATAATGCCAAAAAAGAAGGGGTTAAAGTTACCCAAAGCGGCCTCCAGTACATGGTTCTCAAAGAGGGAACCGGCCCGAAACCAAAACCAAGCGATCGAGTGAAAGTCCATTACCGGGGCTCCCTTATCGACGGGAAGGAATTCGACAGTTCCTACAAACGGGGCGAACCCAACATATTCCCGCTTCAGCGGATGATTCGAGGATGGGTCGAAGGTATCCAACTGATGAATGTCGGGTCTAAATACAGATTCTTTATACCGGCAAAACTGGCTTACGGAACAAGAGGACAACGAGATATCGCACCCAATGCGGTCCTTATTTTCGAAGTGGAACTCCTCAATATCGAACCCCCGCTTGATCCGCATCCACCAAGGAAGCCGCCAGCAACCTCCAAACCGAAAACCCCTCCCAAAGAGAAAAAGAAATAATTCCCTTACTCACCATACTCAACTCACTCAACTACTTTCCCATTCCTCAATGACCGCACAGCATGAATCACCATGGAGATGGACACTCCCAACAGCAAAAGGGCGCAAAAAGCCAGGAAATAGTTGTGAGAGCGCAGGTTTTTCCAGAGTAGTAACACCAGTGCACAATTGGTCATGATATACATGAAATACATGGGATAACGGACGAACCAGGTGGCGGATTTTTTGTTCCGCAGCCAGAGGGTGACCGCCAGTAAAGCCAGCGCAGCCAATAGTTGATTGGCAGAACCAAACAAGGGCCAGATGGCTTTCCATTGACCGGAAAGTGCCAAACCGCCTCCTGCCCCTACAGAAACCAACGTCGCCAGGAAGCGGTTGTTTAACTTCAACCATTTTGTCTGACCTGTTTTCTTTTTGGAAGCGAAAAATTCCTGGAAACTAAATCGTGCTAACCGCGTAGCGGTATCCAGGGTGGTAAGGGCAAAGGCTGAAACTGCCAGGGCGGCAAATGAGGTTCCTGTTTTCAATGGCAGGCCGAATGTTGCCATAAATTTCCCCACACCTTTGGAAAAGAGAGGCACCGGCCCACCGCCGCCGGCGGACATAAACTGCTGGTAATCCTGCCGGGTTATAACCGCCACTGTAACCAGTGCAATGACTGCCAGGAGGGATTCGATCAGCATGCTGCCGTACCCGATGGGCATGGCATGAGTTTCCCGGCTCAACTGTTTCGACGTCGTCCCGGAGGCTACCAGCGAATGGAATCCGGAAATAGCTCCGCAGGCAACCGTCACAAACAAAATGGGAAACAAATAACCGATGTCCTGGGAAAAACCGGTGTAAGGTTCTAATTCGATACCGGGGTTGGTGAACAGGATTCCCACGAATGCACCGATAAGTAAGAAATAAAGCAAAAAAGAATTCAGGTAATCCCGCGGCTGCAGCAGCATCCACACCGGGACCACAGAAGCGATAAATATATAACCCATTAAAATCCATATCCAGGTGCTCATATTCAACTGCAAGGGGAACAAAATACCGATATATATACAAAGAAATAGTAAACCGACTCCGATTACCGTACCTGGTATCAGTCCCACTTTCAGCCTGTAAATGCTGAGGCCAAACACCAGGGCCAGGAGAATAAAAAGAGCGGAAGCAGTCGCGACTTCAGGGGCAGCTTCAAAGGTTTTTGCCACAATCACCAGGAATGCGGCCAATACCAGTACCAGGGTGGCCCAGGCAAATACCAGGAACAACTTTTTACCAAAGGGTCCGACCTGTTCCTCGATGACTTTGCCGATGGATTGGGCTTTATGACGGACTGATGCAATCAGAGCGGAAAGATCGTGCACCGCTCCCATAAAAATGCCTCCGATAATAATCCAGAGAAACACTGGCACCCATCCGAAAACCGCTGCGGTAATGGGACCGATAATAGGCGCAGCACCGGCAATAGAAGCAAAATGATGACCCAGCAGGACCGCCGGTTTTGCCGGTACGTAATCCACGCCATCCTTCATGGTATGTGCTGGGGTATTTCGGCTGTTATCCAGGTTGAACTTCCGGGCCAGGTACCGGCCATAAAACAAATAACCAACAAAAAAAAGAACCACTGAAACAATCAATAAAGAAATTCCACTTATCATTTTTCAGCTCCTTATAAGGTTTTATTTTTACATGAATTCTTATTTTTTGCAAACATTAATTTATTGAAATACACGGGTATTTGTTGTAAAATGTAGAATAAAAACAGTCATCCAATCAAAAGACTCCTTTGGTTTTCAAGTCAAATAATTGAAAGTGAAATAATTTATAAATGAGGTAAAACAATGATTAATCTTATTATTGGGGCACTAGTAACGGCAGGTTTACTACTGCTGGTTAATTATTCGCGAAAGCATCGATTACGTGTCGCCTGGTGGCAGTGGACTATAACTGTCCCGGGATTTGCTTATGCTGCTTTTGTATTGGCAATGATCGCTGCCTTCCTGGAAGAAGGTGCCGCAAGGGCGGCAGTTGTAATAGGAACGATTTTCGGATTCATCGCCGTAATCTGGGGCGTCCTGCTGGCACGATTCGTGTTCAAATCGGAGAGGAGATAACCATGTCAGATACATCCATTAAACGACGCGATTTTCTGCGAGTACTGGGTATTGGAGGTGCAGCACTGGGTGCTGGTTTAACGATTCCAAACGTGATAGCCAGGACCGAAAACGGTGTCCTGGTGGAATCCAAAGACGAATACGGCGGATTCCTGGTAGAAAAAATGACCAACGGAAAATACCCCTATCAATGCAACCTGGATATACTCAAACGGATGAGTGAAAAGTTTACCGTATTCAGCCGGAATCGCTGGGATCCCGCCAGGCTAAACCGCCCTGAGTTAACCGAAGACCTGGAAGACCTTTACCTGGTCAAAGGCAAAGGCAAAGTTCCCAATCGCACCAGGCTGGATTATGCGTTTATGGCAGCCTCCTGGTGCCTGGCAAATTCAAGGCGTTATCCCTCTTACAAATGGGATGTTCAATCCGGCATGGTCCGTTTCTTGAAACGGATTAACCCCCACCCCTGGGACCCGGGTGACCTGGATATGAGTTGGGAGGATGCCTCCATTGTTGTCAAGCATGCGGCACGGTTTTATGGGGCTTCCCTGGCAGGTATTGCGCAGCTCAATCCTTTCTGGCTCTATTCAGACCATTATGCACCCACAAAGGAGCAGAGAGCGCGAGCCATCCCGGTTTTATCTGAAGGAGAGCGGTTCGAGCAAACCGATGATGCCTGGTATATTCCCAAATCCATGAACAGTGTGCTGGTGCTGGCTTTTGAAGAAGATTTCCAGGCTATTGCCAATTCACCGGGGAAACTAGCTTCTGCTGCCGTAGGCAACGGTTATTCCCGCATGGCGTTTACAGCATTTACAGTGGCTGAATTCATTCGTGCACTGGGATACCGAGCCATACCCGCGGGCAATGGTGTGGGCTTAAGCATACCCATGGCTGTCGATGCAGGACTGGGCCAGTTGGGCCGAATGGGACTGCTGGTTACCCCCAAATACGGCCCCCGTGTCCGCTTAGCAAAGGTCATTACAGGTATGCCGTTGATACCGGATTCGCCTATTAACTTCGGGGTTACCGAGTTCTGCGAAGTCTGCATGTTATGTGCTGACCACTGCCCCAATGGTGCGGTTACCAAAGGTCCCTTTACCTGGGAAGGGAAATCACCCTCCAACAACCCCGGTGTATACAAATGGTACGCCGAACCGGAAAAATGCTATGATTTCAATGGCTTCAGCTGCTCTAACTGCAAACGGGTCTGTCCTTTTAATAAACCCAACAACTCATGGCTGCACCGGATGATCCGCCAGATTGTAAAAAGCAAAATCCGAATCCTGGATAAAATAATGGTCACCTTTGACCAGGCTGGCGGTTATGGAGAACAACTACAAGACAGCAAATTCTGGAAAATGAACGGAGATAAAACCATCACAGGCCGCGAAGAGATGTGAATCTTACTTTTTCCTTGACAAAAGGACAAATAACTGGTATTTTGTCCTTATGAAAAGGATAAATAGTGATTCCTACCTGGAAATGGCTTTTAGGAGTACCTCAAAATAAACTTTTTTGAGCTTTTTTAAACGATGCGATTTTTCGTTCAACGATTTTAATGCTTCCATCTGTGGGTAATTCCCCCAACAAAAGTGGCGATTCCGGGTTGTGCAGCGCCATGTTTTGCTTTACATTCCCGGGATTGCTGTTAGCATAACAATATAAACAAATATGGGGACACGTATCGTAAGCCCCAATATCAATACTCTCGACACAGCGGCAGGTTTCCCGCTGATGCTTATCCTTCTTTGTCTCCAACGGGTAACCGCAAATCCCGCTGACCAATTCATCATCGATGCACTTGCCCGGCAGAATCCCAATGCCGGAAAGATCGATCTCCTCCGCACAGGTGACCATCTCCATGCCATAATTTTCTGCCACCGGGAAAAGCAAGTTTGCCACCCGAAACATCTCCTCTTCATTCAATTCCCTTACAGAAAACCCTTTTAGATTACGTTCACACTTCTTGTACATATCGATAAAACTAATAATACAGCGATCCGTATAAGATTGCAGCCGTTTGGCAATGTAACTGAAATTCCCGTAATGAAAATCCTCATCGATTTTGTCAGAGATCAATATCGGATCGTACCTCCAGACTACCCGTTCTTTACCAATTCTTCGGGAAAGCTCGATAAACGTGTCGATTACTTCATCCTTGGGCGGTAAATGCCTCTCCAGGTCATGCCCGTAAGAGGTAATTGTAAATAAGAAATAATAGTGGTAATCTTTTACCTGGTCCAGTTTCTTTATCATGTTCTGGGGATTTTTAGTCCAGAAAACAATGCAGTCGATGAGTTCGGGACTCAGCAAAATTTTACTCACCAATTGCGGGTTTATAGGGTTCCGCACCAGGACGAAACCCTCCTTTAAACGATTAAAAAACCACTGGCTGTAAAAAGCCGGAATATCCGTTCGTCGACTTGCCGATAGGACCATTTTTTTTCACCTCCGGCGGCCATGGGGGCTCTTTTCGAGAAAACTGCCCCCCTGGACCCCCCGCAAAAGCTTTTGATACACGGTCAACCATTGTACTTTGCTTCTTGATATAGTACCCCATTATGGTCGTTGTAATTCGCTTCTTATTTACTTTTGTAATTTTGGTCATCGTAATTTGGAATTTGTAATTTTCATCTTTTCTTCACTTTGCGTCCCTTCGCGTTCTTCGCGGCTACTCTCACAGCAAATAAAATTACCTGGTGAATTCTATTAATGTATGGTTGTACTCTTCATCCGTGATATAGTGATATTTTTTTAATCGGTCCAGCAGTAGTTTGGCTCGCCATTTCAGGTAACGGGAATTAGACAACGGCGTCACCCTCAG
Source organism: Candidatus Aminicenantota bacterium (assembly GCA_011772425.1). Taxonomy (GTDB): domain Bacteria; phylum Acidobacteriota; class Aminicenantia; order UBA2199; family UBA2199; genus JAKAGC01. Next base: position 35,088 of record WVZO01000547.1, on the reverse strand, counting down.
CGGCTTTGGAAGAACCGCTGCCAGGCGGACGATTTCCACCAGGTTTAAATCACTCACTGATTTTTTAAAATAATATTCCGAAGCGGCTTCTACCCCAAATATTCCTTTTCCCAATTCGATAACATTCAGATAGAGGTGGAAAATTCGATTTTTGGGCAGGTGTTTTTCCAGGTTTTTAGCGATAAAAAATTCCCTGAGCTTTCGGTAGTATGATTTTTCCGTGGAGAGAAAAAGGTTTTTGGCCAGCTGTTGGGTAATGGTGCTGCCGCCCCTGACTTTTTTGCCTTTTTTTAAGTTTCGCTTGATGGCTTCTTTTAGTTCGTAGTAATCGATACCGTCGTGCTGGTAAAATGCCGCATCTTCGGAGACGATCACAGTTTTTTTCAGTAATTCGGGGATAGTGTCGAAATTGACCCATTTCTGGCGGATTTTTAACTTTTTACCTTTTTCCCTGGCTTCGGTTTTTCGTTGTTCAATGAGGGCGGTTGTGGGTGGATTCTGGGTTTTCAAATATTCCACATCCGGTAATGTCAGGAAAAAGTAACCGGTAAAAAACGATAGGGCTATTAAACCGGCCAGGATAATAGTCATGATGATTTTCAGTTTTCGCCTGGGGTGTTTTTTTAAATCTATTTCAATTTTCGTTGTTGTAACCATCATACTATTTTACAAGTAATTGACGTTTGTGACAAGTATCAATTTTGTAACCGCGAAGACACACGAAGGGACGCGAAGAGAAGAAAGTAGGAAGTAAGAAGTAAGAAGTAAAACCAAACCAATGTGGCACAATGATGGAAGCATTTTAACACAGGCTGACCATGTATAAAAAATTTTTGCGGGGTCCAGGGGCAGTTTTTATAAAAAGCGCCCCTGGTCGCCGAAGGCAAAACAGCCTATTGATATATTTAGGCATTTGCTTTAAAATAGGGCGGAACAGGAAACAGAAAAATGTTAAAAGGAATAAGAGGAATGTTTTTGGATTTCGTAGATGATCCTTTCTATGAAGACGAAAAAAAGTGTGTCCGATTTTTAGCAGACGGGTTACTGGTAATTGAAAATGGAACAATAAAAGAACTGGGACTCTATGAGAATATATTCAGTAAATACCGGAACTGCCAGGTGGATCATTATCCGGGTTACTTGATTTTACCCGGGTTTATCGATGCCCATGTTCACTATTCTCAGATGAAGATTATTGCTTCTTATGGAAAAAAACTATTGGACTGGTTAGGCTCCTATGTTTTCCCGGAAGAAAACAAATTCAAGGACTACGAATATGCCAGGGCCGCGGCATCGTTGTTTCTTGATGAGTTACTGCGGAACGGCACTACCACGGCTGCTGTGTTTACCACGGTTCATCCCCAGTCTGTGGATGCCTTTTTTGAAGAATCCAATAAACGCGACATGCGCATGATTGCCGGTAAGGTAATGATGGACCGACAAGCACCCCATTATTTGCTGGATACCACGGAGCAATCGTATGAAGAAAGTAAACGGTTAATCCGAAAATGGCACGGTAATGGCCGGCAGCTTTACGCGGTTACGCCGCGATTCGCTATCACTTCAACACGGCAGCAACTGAATATGGCCGGCCGGTTGAAAGAGGAATTTCCCGGTGTGTATATCCACACTCACCTGGCTGAAAATGTCGATGAAATCCGATTAACCCTGGATCTTTTTCCTGACTGCGCCGATTATGTGAAGGTTTATGAAGAATCCGGCCTGGTTACCGATAAATCCATCTTTGCCCATGGGATTCATCTTTCGGATTCGGAAATGAAACGGCTGTCAAAAGCCGGTTCTGCTGTAGCGTTTTGTCCCACCTCTAATCTTTTCCTGGGAAGTGGTTTGTTTAATTTAGCCAAAGCCAAATCTCGTGCCAATCCGGTTCATGTAGGAGTTGGAACCGATGTGGGGGCAGGGACCACGCTTTCACTGCTTCGCACCCTGGATGAAGCCTATAAAGTCCTGGGACTTCAAAACCAAAAATTATCTGCTTTTAAAGGATTTTACCTGTTGACACTGGGCGGAGCCAGGGGGTTGTCCCTGGAGGGCAAAATCGGGAACTTTGACGCAGGAAAGGAGGCGGATGTAGTAGTATTGGACCCGAGAACCACTTCCCTCCAGCAGCATCGAAACTCTCATCACCCACAACCGCTGTCCAATATCCGCGACGTTTCCGAACAACTGTTTGCATTGATGTGCCTGGGGGATGAGCGAGTGGTAGTGAAAACCTATGTGGCAGGTTCAGTCTTGTATTCCAGGAATTAGGAGACTGGGCGAATACAAGCAGGCTGTCTCAAAACCCAAAAAAATGGTCGAATGTGGAAGTGGGGCGAATACAAGATTCGCCCCTACATCTGATGGACGTTTTCGTGAATTCGTAGGGGTAAACCTTGTGTTTACCCTTGCTTAAAACGCCAGAATTAGAATTGCTGATATTTGAGATTTCTAGTGGAAATATGTTAATATATAACTGGATATGAGAAAAAAGAAAAACGTTGACAAAAGCCTGGACTATACGCTGGTAGAAACCGGGGGCCAACTGACCCGATTTTATGCTGAGAATAAAGGAATCCAGTGGATGGCCTTTGATACGGAGTTTATCCCGGAAAAATACTTCAGGAGTAAATTGTGTGTTATTTCAGTGGCAACGCCAAATGGGAACTATGTGCTGGATGCCGTTAAACTGGACAAAATAGATGGGTTTCTCCGCTTGATCGAGGCCCCCAACATATTAAAAATCACCCATGCGGGTGAAAATGATTACCGGATTTTAGTGACCGATTACAATGCCAAACCCAAAAATCTTTTTGACACTCAATTATCTTATGGTTTTTTAAATCGTGATTATCCCCTGGGTCTGCAGTATTTAGTAGAGAAAGAGTTGAAAATCTGGATGAACAAAGGGGAATTAAGATCGGATTGGGAACAGCGTCCGTTAACAACTGAACAAATGGAATATGCTGTTGGTGATGTGATTAACCTTTATCCGTTGATGAAAGTTTTAAAGCGGAAACTGAAAAGAAGAGGTAAACTGGAGTGGGCAAATGAGGAGAACAGTCAATGGGAGCAGCCCGGTTATTTTAGTGCAGAAACTATGGAATTCGTTAACTTTTTCACCGGCATATCGACCCGGGGTTTAAACCGGCAGCAAAAGGTTCTTTTGGTGCGGCTGCATCTCTGGCGTTATGAAGAGGCAGCGAAGCGGAATTGTCCGCTGAACCAGGTACTCAAAACCTGGCTTCTCAATACTATTGTTCGAAATATTAAAGGCGGGAAACATGCTTTATTGAAAGACCGAACCATACCGGACGGTATTGTGAATCATTATTGGCCTATGTTTGAGCGGTTTTACCACAAGAAAGCAACTGGCAAAGAGCGGGCGCTCCTGGCCCGGCTTCCAAGAGAGGAAAATGGAGACCCTCACCGCACCGTTGTCATGGATATGCTGTACCCGATTATCAAATTGAAAGCCCTTGATCAGGGTATTTCCCCGAACCTGGTTATATCCAAAAAGGAAATGAATAAGATGAAAGCAAATCGGAATTATTATCCCTCTTATCTTGATGGGGGATGGCGGAGAAAGCTATTGGGCCCGGATTTATTGCAGTGGCTAAAAAAGAGGTATCCTATCGACATTACGGTTGAAAATAATTCCTGTATTTTAACCATGCGTAACCAGAGGGGGTTTTCGTCTGTATTTATCTCTCCCCATCAAAAGTTCACGGCAGAGTGGTCTTTAAAAAAGGGATTCTTAAGGAGGCTTTTTAAAATAAAAAAACAGTTATAGGCAGTTTAAAAATTTCATTTATACGTGAAACTTCCTGCGATTTCCAGTAAAGTTTCTTGCATACAAGAAACTTTTTACCTTAAGTTCCTATGCGGTGGTAAATCGTTTGGATTAGGTTTTCATAAAAGGTATAAAAATCGTTGATGTCAAAAGCAATACGGATTTCAGGGATAATTTCAGGGTTTTCCTTTATAAATCCCAAATTTGCCTCCAATTGATAAGCCACCATCGGGGGATCATCAAACATCCCTTCCTTCCTTTGAGCATCAATGTAAATAGTATCTAAATCCATTGCTGTTATTTTTTTATTCAAATAATAAAAATCCACAAAATCTTTAATCTCACGGCGGCTCACCATTGCAGACAATTTGCTGGCTGCAATATTTTTCAACGAATCGATCATAATAAATTTATCTTCGTCGAAATAATATTTTTCTCTTGGTTCATCAAACGAAAGGGAATCAAAGACAATATCTACTTTAATGTCTTTTATAAGCATTTGAATGATGAATTCATTTTGGTTTATTCGAGCGGTCTCTCCGGGCCAGCTTCTTGTGATCCATAAATAGATATCCTCCAGGGGCACTTTTTTTACAGTAAAAAGGTCCAGATCAACCGAGGTTCGGTGATGCAAATAAAATACAGAAAGCGCTGTTCCTCCTGTAAGAAAGAAATTTTCCCTGATTGTGCGATTATTGATAACTCCCATCAATATATCCCGCTGAATAGGATGGGAATAACACTCGATATTTTCGCTTAAATTAACCATAAACCTCAATCATTCGTTTCCACTTCTTTACCGAAGGAGCTGTTAATTTCAATTTGGGTAAACTCTCAGCGATTTCATGAATATTAAAAAAAGAAAAAGTATCCACCACCCGACCGTATTCAAGAAATCGGTTCATAGCCCAGTAATAACCACTCTCTCCTTTTTTATCCCTGAGAAATTTTCGCAAATACTTTTCGTCTTTGAATTTCGGCAGATCCCAAAACACTGCATTCAGGTTCAATTTCCTGCGTGCGTCATCGATATTGCTTTGATTACTCATGCCAATAATAATACACAAGATTGAAGGAAAATTCAACAATTTTTGTTTTTTCCCGCTGCCTTTATTACATACCTTTGGATGTTGAATTTTTCAATCACATCCTCCACGCAGTGGCTTCTTACAGAGATATACACATCCTTTCCTGTATTCAAAACCTCGTTCAAAATCTCACAAAACCCCTCTCCCCTCAATTCCAACGGACCGATCTCATCGATAAAAACCGGTTCGATACCTTTCTTGATGATTTCATCGATAATTCGTTCGGCAAAGACAAACGCTTTCTTTGAAAAACTAAAAGGACCAAAGCGATACATTTCATCCCAATCGCCAGGGACATGTTCCGATTTATAAGCCAGCGGCATTTTTTCACCGCTGCTCAACCGCACGATCTCATAGCCCACAAAATCTTTATCTACAAAAATCTTTTTAGATAAAAATCCATCTCCTTTCTTCTCATGATAGAGTGCATTCATCTTCTGTGTCTTTCCTTCATCAATCCCACCAGCGATGATGTAAAGCATTATTTCACCGCAGAGAACCCTATTTCTTCATGTGCTTGTGACCGGTTTTGCCATAGCGGATGGCTTGAACCTCGGCAATAATGGAAATAGCAATCTCATCAGGACTTGGGCCGCCGATATCCAATCCCACCGGCGAATAAAGAATATCCAGGTTGATATCCTCTCCCAGTTCCTCTTGCAGTTTTTCAATCATCGTGGGTGCTTTCCTTTTGGAAGCAATCAAACCGATATATTTAGGATTCCAATCAGCTTCGTAAATGCGTCTTAAGATTACATAGTCCAACGCATGAGAATGAGACACAATAATAAAAAAGCTTCCCAGGGGGACATTTTCGCCTTTCAGCGCAGTTTTGTAATCAACGGTAATCCGCCGCTGCGCGCCATCGATGGTCTCAACCATACCCTCCCGGTTATCGATCAAAGTAATATAATAGTTCTGGTCCTTGAGATGGTAAACCAATGCTTTACCCACATGACCTGCACCAAAGATATAAAGCCTGGCCCCGGAACCGATATACTCGTAAAAAAGTGTAATGGTGCCGCCGCAGAGCATCCCGGTTTTTTCCGCTTTCTCTTTATCATCGATTATTTCATTATCAGGACTTAATAAATACTTTTTCAAACCACCTTTCTTTTCTTTCAATACCAGGGATATCTGCTTAATAGCTGCGTATTCCAGGGCACCGCCCCCCACGGTTCCTTTCCGCTCCCCACCCGGCCGCACCAGCATTTTAGTACCCACAACAGCAGGACCATGCCCCTCTTTCTCCACTACCGTTACCAGCACCCCCTCTTCACCACTAGCCTTCAATTTTAATATTTCTTCGTATATATCGATCATCTTCCTTTCCTATTTTTATGCTTTTATTCTTATATCTTCTCCTCTTGAGAGGGTTGGCTGCGCAGCAGCCGTAATGGCGGTGTGTCAGCTTCGTGGTTTATACCAGAGCGAACTTCAGGAGAATGGCTGCGGTAAACACAGAACCGGCAATTACCGGGCGAACTTCAGCAAATGACCACCTTTCCCATTTAAGGAATTTTTCCATTTTCAGGTAACCCACAATAATCAAGGCATTAATAACGGATTCCAACAGCATAAACCGCAGGATATGTACCAGACCCATTTCAATAAATTCCGCGGATACAGCAAACACAAACATCAGCGACGAGTAAAACAAGAATCCCAACCGCCATCCTGCGCTGGCTGCTAACGCTTCCCTGAAACGGAACCGCCCGGCTTCAACACGGCTGCCGTCCAGTAATTTAAACACCACCATGACAACCAATGCCTCCATTAAAATACTCAATGCAGGATTGATGGTTTTGATAGGGCTGAGACCCGGCAAAAACAGGTCCACCAATTTGATACTGGCTGCCACTGCCGCTGTACTAAATAGAACCCCTGTTTTACCGACAGCTTTGTAGGCCCGGGTCATAAAATAAAACCCAATGGGAAACATAATGAAGCCAGCTATCCCCGGTATCACTGATATCAAATGAGCCAGGTATCCCAATGTGGCTTCGGCAATGCCCCACAAAGCTCCCCAAAAAAGGGAAACCATTGCTATCTTCGTTACCGTTTCTCTTTTCATCATGCCACCTTGTTGTCTTTTATCCTTTTAGAATTATTTGAATCTCAATTATAACATCTATAAATTAAAATTTAAATCGTTTTTCTTATCATTTTTATTATTTTTTTCCCCCTTCCTACTTCCTACTGCTTTCTCATAATCTTCTAACGTATCGATATCCACCAGGATGCCATCATCGTTTACCTCCACCGGGGTAAATCCTTTTCGGTTGATAAATTTCCTGAGATTCGAATCCTTTGGTTCCTTCAGCAGTTCCTTTACCAGGGAGCCTTTGATCAGGATGGGGTGCCCTTTTCTTCCCTGGTAAACCGGGATAAAGATTTTTTCTGAAGGTGACATGGAACGGGCGTCCAGGAGCTTCTGATATGTTGTTCTTTTAACCAATGGGTAATCCCCGGGGGTGAAAAAAAACCATTTGGCTTTCACATGTCGCACCCCTTCCCGGGCAGAACTAAACATCCCGGTACGGTAATGGGGATTCAATACCACCTGCACGTTAGCATACTTCTTTGTAATTTCAATAATCCGTTCGATTTTGTGGCCCCCCACCACGATCACCCGTGAGCAAAAATCAACCATACTGTCGATGGTATGTTCAATAAGAGTTTTTTCATTCAGCAGCAGCTCCATTTTGAACATACCGGTGCGGCTGGAAAAACCGGCAGCAAGAATCACTCCTTCTATATCCGCTGCACCTGTGACACCCGTATTGGTTTCGGACATCCTGGCAGCGATTCTTTTTTCGTTTTTTTTCTTCATTTCAGCAATTTCTTTCAAAACCCAATATTATACACGATTTAGCAATTAACTTAAAATAAACTTTTTTTTTATGGTGAAATTTTACTTCAATTCTGCTATAATTTTGTTTTAAAAAATTAGCACAAAAACAGATACGTTTTTGTATAGATGTCAGGGCGTTGACAGGTTAACACGTCAACGCGTTAGGTATGAGGCGTTACTTAAAAATTAAAATTAAAAAGGAGGATAAGCCGAGATGAAAAAAATCTTATGGTGCATCTTAATGCTGTCTATGATTCTACCCGCCGCTCTGGTTGCTCAAGGTGTGACCACTGGTGCCTTTGCCGGTAAAGTGAAGGACGTGGATGGGAATGCGGTAATGGGCGCTCAGGTTACGATTGTCCATGAGCCTACCGGCACCAGGTATACCACGTTGACCCAGAGCACAGGGATGTTCAATGTCCCTGCGGTACGAGTCGGAGGTCCTTACACTGTCACAGTGAGTTATGAGGGTTTCAAAACCGAAACCCAGTCGGATTTGTTCGTGAAATTGGGTGAGACCAAGCATTTGGAGTTTACCCTGCAGTTGGCTACGGTGGATGCCGGTGAAGTTGTGGTTACGGCTTCCGATTCAGTGATTAACCCGTATCGAACCGGCGCCTCCCAGAACGTGGTCCAGGATTCCATTGAAAACTTGCCCACAATTTCTCGTTCGTTGAGCGACTTTACCCGACTGTCTCCCCAGATTATCGGCGATGAAGAAACCGACGGAGCTTTTAACGTCGGCGGCAGGAGCAGCCGTTACAACAATGTCCAGATCGACGGTGCCCAGACCAACGACCTGTTTGGCCTTGGCGGTACAGGTACTCCGGGTGGGCAGTCCGAAGCCACGGTCATCAGCCTGGATGCGGTGCAGGAATTCCAGATCGTTATGGCCCCCTATGATGTCCGGCAGGGTATGTTCACCGGCGGCGGCGTCAATATCATTACCAAGAGTGGAAAAAATGATTTCTTCGGTTCTCTCTTTTACGAATTCAGAAACGAAAGCCTTGTGGGAAAAGGGCCTGATGATTATGAATTCGGGAAGTTTTCCGAAGGTACCTACGGCGGCAGCTTCGGCGGACCGTTGATGAAAAACAAACTCTTCTTCTTTGCCAACGCTGAATTGGCCAAAAGGAAAGTCCCGGAAGACTACTTCATCGACGGAAGCGGCGCCGGTTACGACTGGGGACACCAGGCAGAAGTCGACCGCTTTGCCAGTATCTTAAGCGGCCTGGGTTACGATGCCGGGGGATACGGGGAGGTTGTCAATGAACGGAACAAATTAAATGTATTCGGCCGGCTCGACTGGAACATCAACGACAGGAACCGCTTAACTTTTCGTCATAGTTACCTGGATTCCGACTATGAAAACCTGTCACGGTCCAGCAGCCGCAGCTTTACCATGGGCAACGGAGGTCTTATTTACATAACTGAATCCCACAGTTCGGTTCTCCAGTTAAACAGCACCCTGGGCAGCAACACCTTCAATGAGTTGATGGTGAACTATCAAACCATCCGGGATAACCCCACTTACATGGGTGACCCCTTCCCCAGGATTATCGTAAGCATTCCCGGTGCGACACTTTATGCCGGTTCGGAAGAGTACCGTCACAAGAACCAGTTAAACCAGGACCTGATCGAGATAACCGATAACCTGACCATTTTCAAAGGGAACCACACCTTTGTTTTCGGAACCCACAACGAGTTCTTTAAATTCTACAACGTATTTATCCAGAGAGCCTTTGGAAAATATGAATTTAAGAGCCTGGATGATTTTGAAGCCGGTAATGTGTATCGATATGACCGCTACTATTCTCTCACCGGTGACCCTAACGCACCGGCAGAATTTAATGTCTTCCAAATCGGGTTCTATGCCATGGATGAGTGGAACGTGATGCCCAATCTGAAACTCACACTGGGTATTCGTGCCGATATTCCGCTAATGCCCGATGATCCGCCGGCTAATCCGGCGGTGGAAGCGTCATTTGGAATCCCCACCAATCAAAATGCCGGGGGAAATATCCTCTGGTCTCCCCGTGTAGGTTTTAACTATGCTCCCAGCAAGGACACACAGATTCGCGGTGGAATCGGTATATTCTCCGGTCGTACCCCCTATGTGTGGATCTCCAACCAGTATTCCAATAACGGCACGGACCTGGCACGATACCGGGTCTACTACCCGGATTTCTTTGTCACCGATCCCAATAATCAGCCGGAAAATCCCTCCCCCTATGCCGTTGGTGACATCAACTTGATCGATGAAAACTACAAATTCCCCCAGGTATTGAAAACCAATATTGCCATTGACCAGAGACTTCCCGGCGGCTTTACCGGGACCGTGGAATTTGTCTATTCCAAGAGTATCAATGAGATCATGTATCAAAACATTAATCTCCAACAAGTTGGGACCAATGCTTTTGACGGACGGCCCCTCTTTGGAACCCCGAGTACGTCAGGGGGTGCCAGGTACGGTACCCCGGACTATGTTGACGATAATTTCCAGAATGTGATCTACCTGAGCAATACCAATAAAGGATACCAGTACACTATCAGCTTCCAGGTGCAGAAGGAATGGGGCAGGGGCAACATGATCAATGCTGCCTATGTTTACGGTGTAGCCAAAGACCTGTTTGGCGGCACCTCATCCAGGGCAATATCCAACTGGGGCTACAATATCACCGCAGGCAACCCCAATGACCCGGCATTGAGCTATTCCACCCACGATCCCGGTCACCGCTTCATGCTGGCCATAACCAAGAAATTCGAGTTCTTCAAAAATGCTCCCACCTTCATCTCCTTCTTCTACAACGGACGCTCCGGGAGACGTTTTAACACCAGGTTTTACAACGATATCAACGGTGACAGTCGACAAAATGACTCCATCTGGGTACCTGCCAATGAAAGTGATATTATCCTGACCAAAGGAACCTGGGCAGAATTGGATCAATATATCAAAGACGATCCTGCCCTGGAGAAACACCGCGGCCAAATCCTGCCCCGTAATTCCAACCGTGACCCATGGTATAATGGGCTGGATTTCAGACTGGCCCAGGTCATCCCCATTCCCGGTTTGAAAGGGCACCGGCTGGAAGTGTACCTGAATCTCAAGAACTTCCTCAACCTGTTGAACAAAGATTGGGGTGTCTATCGCTACATCACATACGATGATACGCCGCTCACCTTCGCGGGATATGATGACGATACCGGAAAGCCCAAATTTGAATTCTGGGGAAAAACCGAAGACAAAAACGCCCGTTACAACGTCAACCAGCTTCTCTCTCGTTGGCAAGCCAAGTTCGGATTCATGTACAGGTTCTAGTATAAGGTAGACGTAAAGCAGACAATTGTAGATACTAAGTAATAAAAAGGCCCTCCGGCGCAAGCCGGGGGGCTTTTTTATATAAAAGGAGTTAACAATGTTAAGGGTAACGTTACCAATATTCCCGGCCATAAGTATATGCTTAATTTTAATTATAACCCCTTGTTTGGCGATTGCGCCAGGCCAAACGCAGCAGGAAAATGAAATACCTCCCCACAAAAAAATTGTCGAAGAAGTCGAGGTAGTCAACGTGGAAGTACCGGTGCGGGTGTTCTTTGAAGGAAAACCGGTAACTAACTTGAAAAAAAGCGATTTCCAGCTTTTTGTCAATGGTAAAAAAAGGGAAATTCATGGTTTCTATGAATCCCGGAAAACAATCGACCCTGCCGCTTCATCTGAACCGCGGTTATTTGTTTTGATGTTTAATGTCTGTGATTATCACCTGGAAATGGAACGTGTCCTGGATCGATTCTTCCACCTGATCCTTAGGCCCCGTGACCGCTTAATCGTGATTACCAATCATTTTTTTATCGATGACACCATCATCCAGAACCCCAGGGAAGAAAAGGAAAAATTAAAAAAAATTCTTCAATTGGAAAAAGCTAGAGCCGAACTGAAGTTGAAGAAATTGGAAACGGAATTAAAATCGTTGATTCGCTCATACCAATACCGGACGGAGCGACATGATGGATTCAGGGGAGTCAGCGCCCAGGATTTTATAAATAATTACATGCTGTTGGTCCGGGAGTTTAAAAGCATCTACCTGAACCTGACCACCGATAAATATATCCGCCTGGCCCATTATCTTAACGCCCAAAAGGTGGAAAGATGGGTGTTGGGCTTCTATCAAATCGGCTGGTTCTATAAACCCAAATTCGGTTCTGATTTTTTCAAATCCATATTGGGAGAAGAGCAGAATGCTTACGAACTCCTCGACCCTTTCGAAGCGCTTCGTGTATACGACAGGATACAAGAGGTGCTGGACGCAAACGATTCCCTTCCCCAGGACGACTTATTTAAACTGTTTGCCAATACCGGCGCCACCTTTCACACCCTGTTACTTCAACACAAAGAAAATATCTCCAATGAGTTTGCACGTGACCTGACATATGTACCGGTTATTTCCGATTCCTATAACCTGTTAAAAAACCTCTCATTCAAAACCGGCGGCCGTATCTCACGACCCAATGATATCGATTTTTTCTACCGGCGCATACTCGCAGCCGAAGATATTCATTATGTCCTCACCTATGTGCCCGAAGCTTCAACCGGTAAAAAAGAAAAAAAGAAAAAAATTAAAGTCACTGTCAGTGACAAAAACTACCAGGTCTATTATGATGATCAGAAACGGGGGGGGTATTACCAACGAATCTTGAAAAAGATTCGTGTTAAAATCCCTCAAATCAAGATCGATACGGTAACCTTCAAGGATCAGGTGCTTTCCTTTGTTGTTTCCGATTTTAAAATACCGGAAGCAAACGACGATTCCATGGTCTCTGATTCTCCGGCATCCACTGTTTTTGTAAAACTGCCGGTGCGCATCCAGGTGTTCAACCGCAAATCCGAAAGCCTTTTCGATGGTGTGCAGATGTTTGAATTAACTGAAACAGATGCCATGAAGAGGAGAGTGAAATTGCAAATCGCTTTTCCCAAAATTCCTCCTGGTGTTTACGATTTGTTTGTCTGGGTGGGTGATCTCCTCACCGGTAAACGCGCCATGGCTGTCAAAGAAATTCACAGCCAAACTCCCTGATGTTAAAAAGTAAAGAAACCCGGTTAACTAAAATTTAGGAATAATTGCAGTCAGAAGCTTGATAAAATGGCCTTTGACGCGGTTAGCGGTTTCTGTAACTTCTTTATGACTCAGCGGTGTCTTTGAAATACCTGCCGCCAAGTTGCTGATACAAGAAATCCCTGCCACTGCTGCCCCCATATGTCGAGCTACAATCGCTTCCGGGACCGTCGACATACCCACCGCATCCGCGCCCAAAACCGAAAGCATCTTAATTTCCGCCGGCGTCTCATACGAGGGACCACTTAAAGCCAGGTAAACGCCTTTTTTAACTCCCAGACCCATAGAGTTCATGGCATCGGCAATAATGTTAATCAGCTCTTCATCATACACCCGGCTCATGTCCGGGAAACGCGGGCCCAAACGCTCATCGTTCTCACCCCACAGCGGATTCACCCCCATCATATTAATATGATCGCGGATAATCATCAAATCACCGGGCAGCAGCATGGAATTAATCCCACCAGCCGCATTGGTGAGCAGCAGTTTCTTAATACCCAGCTCGCATAATACCCGCACCGGGAAAACCACTTCCCGGATATCATGTCCTTCATAATAATGGTAACGCCCTTGCATGACAGCCACAGGTCTGCCCTTGATCTTACCCATCACCAGCTGGCCGGTATGACCCTTCACACCGACTTTTTTAAAATGCGGGATATTTTCGTAAGGGATAACGGTTTTCTCTTCCAGTGTATCGGCAAATTCGCCCAAGCCGCTGCCCAATATCACTCCCACCTCCGGTGATAATGCATTCCGGCTCTTGATAAATCCTGCAGCGTCATTCATTTGATCAAAAATGTTCATATTAACCTCCTGGCTTTTTCATTCTTTTCTTCGTGTCCTTCGTGCCTTCGTGGTTAAAAAAAACCGGTCCCGGGGAATGTATGGGGAATCCCAAACATTTCCAGGATGGTTACACCGATATCGGCAAAGGTTTTGCGGGTCCCCAGGTCAACGGGTTCCAGGTGCTGGGGATAAACCAGCAGCGGCACATACTCCCTGGTATGATCGGTAGTGGGATAAGCAGGATCACATCCATGGTCGGCAGTCAGAATGAGCACATCATCCTCCTGTAAACGTGGCAGCAATTCTCCCAATCCAATATCAAAATCCTCCAATGCCTTTGCATACCCTTTTACATCGTTACGGTGGCCGTAGAGCATATCAAAATCGACAAGGTTAACAAATATCAATCCCCTGGTAGTAATAGATAACTCCTCCATTAATGATTCCATCCCAAGATTGTTGCTTTTGGTATGTATAGCCCGTGTCAGACCCTGGCTGGCAAATATATCCTCGATTTTCCCAATCCCGGTTACAGGAAAACCATTTTTTTTCAGCACATCCAGGGCGGTTTCACCAGGTGGAGGCATGGGAAAATCTCTGCGGTTGGCAGTACGGGTAAAATTCCCTTTTTCACCCACAAAAGGCCGGGCAATCACCCGGCCAACCTGGTATTCATCACATACTTTCCGCGCCTGTTCACACATTTTATAAAGTTTTTCCAAAGGGATCACCTCTTCGTGGACCGCAATCTGGAACACACTGTCGGCAGACGTATAAACAATAGGAATACCGGTTTTCATATGTTCTTCGCCCAGTTCCGCGATAATCGTCGTGCCGGAAATCGCTATATTCCCCAGGGCCCGGGTAACCCCGGAAGCCTGGTAAAATTTTTCCATCATCTCATCCGGGAACCCATCCGGAAACGTTGGAAACGGTTTATCCACGATAAGTCCCATCATTTCCCAATGACCCGCCATGGTATCTTTACTCCCGGATGCCTCCATCATGATTCCCCAGGCAGCGGTAGGGTTTTTTACCGGTGGTACGCCTTTAATAGGAATAATATTGCCCAATCCCATTTTCTGCATATAGGGAACATGCAAACCACCCATATGTTCCGCTATATGCCCCAGCGTGTTGGCACCCTCATCACCGAAATCTTTTGCATCCGGCATCCAGCCAACACCAACGCTGTCCAGCACAATCACAATCACACGCCTTATGTTTACCGTTTTTTTCCACATTTTAATTACCCTATGCCTTCGGCAACCAGGGGCTCTTTTTAGAAAAAACCGCCCCTGGACCCCGCAAAAACTTTTCAAAAAGGCCCTTCGGGCCATCTGGAAGGCTTCCTTACCCAATCCAACCGTATAGTTGATATTGTTGGATATTGACATTTATTCATAAAAAGAAAATTATTTCGAACGGATGGGGAAGCCTTCGACTTACTTTTTCCCCTTCCATAACCAGAATCATTCGGCGAGAGGAATTTTCTCGAACCGAATGATTCTGGTCTTATAAAAAGTTTTGCGGGGGTCCAGGGGGCGGTTTTACAAAAGAGTCCCCTGGTCGTCGAAGACATCATTACCTCAATGCGGCTAAGACATCCAGGGCGTATTTTACTTTTCCGAAGGGAGCGGACACCTGGATGCCCTGCACCTGGTCTTTGATTTGTCGCACCATCTGGCAGGCGATATTTATTCCTTCTTGTAAAGCCTCTTCTTTGGATTTTGTCGCCCGCATGCGTTCCATTATTTCATCGGGTACGGATACCCCGGGCACTTCGTTATTCATGAATTCCGCGTTTCTGAGGCTTACCAATGGCCACACCCCGGTAATAATAGGGATACGAAATTGGGTTATTTTTTCCAGGAACGCCATCAATCCCTTCACGTCAAAAACCGGCTGGGTGATAGCAAAATCTGCACCTGCTTTAACTTTCTGTTCAAAGCGCCGGATTTCCGTATCCACATCGACAGCACAGGGATTTAGCCCCACTCCGATCACGTAACCGGTGGGTTTACCGATCCGGTTACTTCCCAGGTCAAGACCATGATTTAAGTTGTTAACCATATTGGTCAATCCGATAGAATCCACATCAAAAACAGCGGTGGCATCGGGATAGTCCCCCATTTTGGGTGGATCCCCGGTAATAAGTAAAAGGTTCTTGATGCCTACCGCATCCAATCCCAGCATATCCGACATCATACCCAGTAAATTACGGTCCCGGCAGGTATAGTGAAGAATCGTTTCTATTCCCACCTGCTGCTGGATAAGAATGCTGAGGTGTTGAGCACTCATGCGAGTAAGGGCGCGGGGACCGTCCGGGATATTCACTGCATCCACGTGATTTTCTTTTAATTTCTTGCTGGACTCAAGGACACGTATGGGTTCACACCCCCTGGGCGGGGTAATTTCTACAGACGTAACAAAATCACCCTCAGCCAGTTTTTTGCCCAGCATTGACCGTTCGGGCAGGGGAATGGGTTGAGCTTTTTCTACGGTCTCCCGGGTCTCCTTTCTTACAGTGGGCTGTTTCTGGGGGATAATAGAAGCGATGGCATTTCGCATCGCTTTAATGTGTGCTTTAGTGGTACCGCAGCAGCCGCCGATAATTTTTACCCCGATCTGAATAAAACGGCGCACATATTCTGCCATGTATTCGGGGGATGTCATGTAAATCGTGCGCCCCTCCACACTTCGAGGCAATCCCGCATTGGGCATGGCTGAGATGGGTTTATCCGTTAATTTAACAATGGTCTCGAGGGTTTCCAGGATATGGTGAGGCCCCACGCTGCAATTGAGACCGACAGCATCCACATTCCACTCTTCCAGGGCGCGGATATAACTTTCCGGCTGTGTTCCGAACATCAAATTACCATCTTCCCTGACAGACATCGATGCAATCACCGGGAGATCACAAACCTCCTTCACCGCGGTAATGGCTTGTTCGATTTCAGACAGGGTAGTAAAGGTTTCCAGGATAAACAGGTCAACCTCACCGTCTTTGAGTGCCCGGGCCTGTTCTTCAAAAATTTCCCTGGCTTCTGATTTAGGCATGGGACCCCATGGTTCGATTTTGACCCCCAGGGGGCCGATGGAGCCTGCCACCAGTACATCAGGCCCTGCTGCTTCGCGGGCCAGGTGGGCGCCTTCGTAATTAATCTCAGCCAGTTTTTCTCTAAAACCATGGCGTTCCAGTTTCACCCGGTTAGCGCCGAAGGTATTGGTCTCGATACAATCTGCTCCTGCTTCCACGTAGCTGGAATGAATTTCTTTCACCAATTCGGGCCTGGAGAGATTCAGCTCGTCGTAGCAGCGGTTGATAAATATCCCATGGGAATAGAACATGGTGCCGGTGGCGCCGTCAAAAAGCATCACTGAATCTTTCAACCGGTCCAAAAATTCTTTTTTGGTCATTGCCTTATTTTCTTGACAAAACGTTCCCCTATTGTAATGGAAAAAGCAATAAAATACAACCCCTCGGCGAGGGGGGCCGCAGAAGGCCCTTCGGGCCTTCTGCGGCCGCGCGAATGACAAATTAGATTAAAAAAAATTTAAAAACTTAAATTAAGGAGATTTACAATGTCTGTAAACAAAATCAGCGCGGAAGTACCGCAGGAAACTGAAAACAATGTAATCCAGTTGATCAAAGATGCGGAGGCACAGCTCCCCTTTTTGCGGGACCTGCCTTCGGAGGAACGAATCAGGCTGGCAAAATTAAGCCGCAGGTACGTGGATTTTGTAGATAAGTCCCATATCCTTGTACAGACTCATCCACAATATCTGGTATCGTACCTGAGCCTGGAAGAATTCACTAAAGACGTGAATTTGAAAAATTGCTTACACCGGATTTATGCACAATTAATTTCGTTTACCGAGAAGCTAAAAGGTACGATCCTTTTGGTGGAATCAGAAGCCTACCAGACGTCGCGATTATTCTACAAATCAGCGCAAGCCGCTGCCAAAGAAGGCGCGGAAGATGCGGAACTGATTGTCAAGACCCTCCCCTATCACTTCAAAGACCGCGGTCCCAAATCCCCTGCGACCAATAATGAAGGTACCGAATCAAATTTACAGAAATAATCCGTAAGCCATAACCGATAATCCCGGGCTCCGATTTCGGAGCCTGGGTTCCTCCTTTTAAAGATATCACATGAACCCTTATTTCTATCATTTTTTGACCGGTCTCTATCTCAACATAGACAGTCTCTATCTTAACATAGGCGTGCTCTATGTTAACATGGACGATTTATATCTCTTCCTGACCGGGAGTCACGATGTAATATCTCTTCCCTGAAAAAGGATGGGCAAGAGATCCGGGATATAATCCTGTCAAAAGGAAATACAGGAAAAAATCCCGGTGTGTAAAGGCCGCACGTTGTTCTCATCAAACAAAGGGCGGCTGGAAATCCGCTTCAGTAAATGGTTTTAAAAGTCCGTTTTATTAATTTGCATCGTAACCATTCATCTCATTCCAAAACTCCAAAGCAACAATCTTTTTCAGAAAGTCCAAAAGCATGAGTATAGGTAGAAATACTCATTTTTAAAAAAGTATTCAATTGGGGGTTGACTTTTCTTCCCAATGTGTGGTAAATAATAATTTCCCGGTAAGGCAGGAAATGTATAGAAGGAGAGAAATTGAGTTGGCAAAGTGGAAAAGGGTAAGTGGAGAGTCTTCAGCCCTTGAGGGCGGGAGCTTAGTAAGAACCAGTACCGACAATGTTTAAATGGAAACCAGGTAAGTTAGCGTGGTTGAAGGGTAAATGGAAGCTACCCTCAATGTCGGGAGCATATTCAGCCGATTGGATGGGACAAAGGGGACCCTATATTCTGGGGGATTTGGTTGCCCCATGAAGAACAGAATTATAAGGGCTGGTAAAACGAAGAGGGAACCACATCCTGCCAGTACCGGAGGGTAAAACAAAAAAGCGAACAGGACGAGTGGCTTAAATCCGGTAAGTCGGCATTGCCGCTGAGGAATAAATGTTGACAACAAATGCCCGGATTGTCCATGCGGAACAGTCAATTATGAGACAATTCGATTCCCGGCCAAATGTGGTAAATACACCGGTGAATACTGTTCGAACGTCCAAGCTGATGGATAGATTGCGTGAAGCCCTTCGCTTGCGGCATTACAGCCGCCGCACCGAACAGACCTATAGCCTTTGGGTTAGACGATACATACACTTCCACAACGTCCGACATCCTGCTAAGATGGCCGAGCCGGAAATCAACGCCTTCCTGACGCACCTAGCCGTCAAAGAGAAGGTCAGCGCCTCGACACAAAACCAGGCGCTTTCGGCACTCTTGTTTCTCTACCGCCATGTCATCGGGCGTGAAATCGGTGACCTGGGCGAAGTCATCCGCGCCCGCAAGCCCAAGCGCCTGCCCGTAGTTATGACACGTGACGAGGTCAAAGCAGTGCTAGCGAGTCTTTCTGGCGACAAGTGGCTGATGGCCTCGCTGATGTACGGCGCGGGTCTTCGCCTGATGGAATGTCTGCGCCTGCGCGTGCAGGACATCGACTTTTCCCGAATCGAGATTCTCGTCCGCGACGGCAAGGGGGCGAAGGACCGCATCACGATGCTGCCCGAATCGCTCAAGGCCCCTTTGCAAGTCCATCTGAAGCGGGTAAAGGCAATTCACGAAAAGGACTTGGCCGATGGATGGGGCCGTGTATTGATGCCCAACGCCCCAAAGGAATGGCGATGGCAATGGGTATTTCCGCAGGAGAACCGGTGGAAGAACACCAAGACCGGCGAAGAGGGGCGGCATCACACTCATGAGACGATTCTTCAGCGGGGCGTCAAGGAAGCAGTCCGCAGTGCAGGCGTAGTTAAGCATGTCAGTTGTCACACCTTCCGACATTCCTTTGCCACGCATCTGCTTGAAGCAGGCTATGATATCCGCACCATCCAGGAACTCCTTGGGCACAAGGATGTCAGCACGACCATGATCTATACCCATGTCTTGAACAGAGGCGGCCATGGGGTACGCAGCCCGATGGATGGATTATAGTCCGGTTATACAGTCTGTATAAACCGGAAGTAACAATTAGCTTATGACCTAAAGGAGGTTTATATGACAGAGTTTAAATGTAAGGAAAAGCTTATGAGAAATATTGTGCTACTGGCGACAATTGCTCTAGTCTCTTTACTGTGCACGCCCATAATCGTATTAGGAGCGCCACCCACAGCGAGGAATATGAGCGAAGAGCCAAGCGACACAGAGTTGCTCAATGCCACGCCTATCCCTCCAGCAAGAAGGGAACTGGTCTGGCTCGATCCCCCAAAACTAGAAGCCCTTGCTGCACAAGTGAAGGCGGCTGGTGGCTCAATCATCGCGGAATACTACGATGCTGCTGACAACTACCGGCGTGAGTACAAAACCACATGGGATGACATTGTCTGGGCGAAGGAAGTAGAGAAGATCGTAGACATCGCCTATGACGCGGGGCGGCGTGGACAATACTATAAATCGATAAAGTACTACAAGCAGGCATTGTTGCTGGCCCCCGGAAGCGATCTCTTCCTCATGAGCATCGGGGTCGCATACGTCCAGGTGGGCGAGAAGGAACGCGGAATCCGCTTCCTCGAAAAAGCAGCTAGCATCAGCCCTAATAACAGCAGGATACGAAGGAACTTGGAAGTGGCACGGGGATATTAAATGGAGTGGACAATGAGATCTGCCCCTGACTTGTGACAAGGATGAGTTTGCATAACAAGTGGGTCAAGTACGACGCGCAAACAGCGCGCGCGTCTTACCCAGTCGTTAGGCATTGAAGCGAGCGAGAGGAAATTAACCATGCGCACTTTCGCAGAGAAACCCAAAACGACGCAACTGACTACGTCTGCTCAAGCTTCGTCGGCCAGTCGAGCCCATGTTGGGCAAAGTCATGATCCGAACTCGATCCTCTATTTCCAACACACGATCGGGAATCAAGCGGTAATTCGGTTGCTGCAGTTCCGGCGGCCAGCAGCCTATAAATTAGAGCAAAAAGCTTGACTTGAAACTGGTCGTTTCAAACACCATTTGGCAGGCTCATTTGACTGTGCCTAAATTGTGCCCAGAACTTACAGCAATATATGGGTTTTTATGGTAATATATGGTAATTCACGGATCGAGCAAAAATCCCGAAACGATTGTCTAATTCTGTTTTCCGGCTCCTGATGTGCGTTTCCGAGATCGGCTGAAAGGGTGGAACTCTGTTCTCATCAAACAAAGGCCAGAAAAAAAGGACATGCAAGTAAAATAGTTCTGACACAACCTGTGGCAACGCCCGGATTTCGGGGCTTTGAACACCGATGTCAGTGTTCCGAATTCCAACAACGGTGCCCGGAACACCGATTTTGGCGTTCTGAACCCCGATGCCGATGTTCGGAACACCGATTTTTACGTTCATGACTCCAATGAAAGTTGTTTTTATTTACTTCTGGCTTTCACTGGTGGTCTCTGTGCCGGTTTCGGCAGGCCTGGAGAACTGTTTTTTATACATTTCGGACATGTCCTTGACAATGGTATCAATACCCGGCACTCCTGCCTTTTCCGCACCTTTTGCCGCATTATAAATTACCCGTGCCGCCGCATATGATTCGGTTCCCAGTATCATATCCGTATCCCTTAACTTCTCACATAAAGGTTCCAAGACTCCCAATATCCGCTGAACCTGCTTTTTCAGTGTCAGGTCCCTCTTCATTTGGTCTATATCCACGTAAGAAAGAAACTTTGCCTGGAACCAAATTTTCCAAATTTGTGTCTAAAAATAAAAAAGTTGACCAAATTGTCCCATCAATGAAACATTATGTTCTGTCAATGCAACAAAAAGTCTTGTTAATGCGACTTTCATCAAAGCAAATGAAGAAATATGTATTGTCAATACAACATAATGTCCCGTGCGCGCGACAAATTGTAATATTCACGCAACGGAAATGACAATTTCGAAACAATTGTGTTGCATATATGAGTCAATCTGTTGCGCAAACGGAGAAAATTTGTTCTTCAATGGAGAAAAAGATTCCGTTGATGCAACAAATTTATTTAATAAAATCTCAATATATCAGGTATATGCAACAAGATGTACCAACGATGCAACACATCTGCCCGTCTATGCAACAATTTTTTTTAAATGTTCTGTGACTGACACCTTTGATGATCTCTCCTACCGCACTGGCACTCTGAAAAACCTTATGCCCTCCGTGCGGATCTACTAACCCATATTTTTATCTATAGGATGGACAGAAATACCTGAGAACTCAAAAAACGTTTGTCGCGGTAGGAATAGCCGATTGCTCAGCACCGCCATTCACCGCACAGATTCCGGACGTGAGGTATTACCTCATCCGGCTCCTACTTCGAGTCTCTGGCGCCAAAATCGCTTCTCTGGGAACGGTTGTGCAAACCGTGGTCGTGGGATTGTCCTTTCTATCTTTTCTCGAAAGTCTGACCACCTTAGCTTCCGGGCTTTTTGACTCCTTTTCCTCAACGTTCGATACCATTCTTTTACACATCTTGAGTAAAACTCTCTTACTGTGTCCATATTCCCAGCTACCCCATAGTAGTTTGTATGCCCAGTTATTACTGATGCAAGCCATTCTCCTGTCTCCTTTATGCTCTCGTGCATTCTTTTCCTCAGTTCCTGTTTTACTTCTCTGACCTTTCTTTTGTACCGTTTCTTTATTGTTTTCCTACGAAGGAAGAATCCTCCGCATCGATTTTTCGAACATATGTGTGTAAAGCCCAAAAAGTCAAAAGTTTCCGGTTTGCCCCTACCTTTCCTGTCGCGGTTTCCTACCGCAAATCTGCCAAACTCTATTAGCCTGGTCTTATCTGGATGAAGTGTCAGTTCATACCTGGCCAATCTCTTGCGTAATGCCACCAGGAATCTTATCGCCTCATTATAGTATTGGAACCCAATTACGAAATCATCCGCGTATCGAACGATTATCATGTCTCCTTCCGCTTTGGTTTTGCGCCACCAGGATGCCCATTTATCCAATACGTAGTGCAGGAATACATTAGCCAGCAACGGTGAGATCACGGCTCCTTGGGGGGTCCCCACTTCCTGCCGCTTTCGTTTACCCTCTTCTATATATCCGGTCTTAAGCCACTTTCTTATTAATCGCAGTATCCGTTTGTCCCCTATTCTTATTTCGAGAAATTTCATTAGCATGTCGTGATTCAGGTTATCAAAGAAGCCTTTGATGTCAGCATCCAGTATCCAGTTAATTTTCCTTGTGGTTATTCCTACATACAACGCATCCAGTGCATCATGTTGACGCCGGTTCTCTCGAAAACCATAGCTAAAATCTACAAAGTCCACCTCATAAATCTGATTTAGCACATTGCGCACCGCCTGTTGCACAATTTTGTCTTCTAGTGCTGCTATCCCCAGTGGCCTCTGACTGCCATCTTCTTTACTTATATATGCCCGCCTTGACGGCTGTGGGTGGCGCACGATAACTCCCTTTGTGTATACGCTCTCGCAGATTCTCTATCCTGTCCCAATGACCCATGTAGTATTCTCGCCAGGTCTCTTCATCTACTCCTGCTGCTGCATCTCTCTTTAACTGGTAGTAGCTCTCTCTAAGTAGTGTCGCTGTAATATGGTGGAGCAACGCCGTAAACTTTGCACTTCTGTCCTTCTCTGCTCTTCGACGCACACCATCAAGACCAAACGACACAGCTACCCGATCCTGTGTTCGGACTGTAGTGTTCTTCATGATGTTCCTCTCAGTCAACGCCCTTCGCCACCCCCTCCACAGGCTCCGCTGAGGGCGACATATCCTCTTGTTCGCCTGCTTCTTCATACTAGCGTACTATGTTGTTGTCCGACTTCCGGGAAGCATTTTGAGTTTGACGTACGGCCTTTCGCCTTCTCCAACCCACCCTCCGTTTGCGCTCTGTCTTCGTGTTCCAGGCTTGCAGCGAGGAGAGGCGCACCTCGATGCACCAGGAGATTTTTGTCGGCTGGATTCTCCCATTCCAGCTTTTTAACGGAGGGTTCTCCCCGGACCTCCCGATTCCCGCGCATGAGGTATCCACGCATGCCAAGGTACTCAGACTCCGCCAGGTCCTACCACAGCTCGCAATAACGCTATGACAGATATTGCCTTCCCCACCAGACCACAAGGTCGGCACCTGAAAAGCATTGATTTCGGAGCTCAATGCCCCGCCTACGCTTTCCCCTACCCACGCATCAGCCATTGTGTTACCACAACCACCGTGTGGTTCAGGGCCTATGTGATTTGCTAAATCTTCATAGTAAGGAACTTTCATCCTCTGCCTCATGACGGTTTTAATCGGCGCTTTCGGTCTGTCCATCCTGAACTCCTATTAAAACTCTAAAAGAACTTTTTTTTGTCTCCGACGGCCAAAAACCTTTTTGAAAAAAGGTTTCTGGACTTCCAAAAACTTNNAAAAACTTTTCATATGCGGAAAGTCAATGTACCCCGCTTCTCAACATATAGAAAAAAAAGGGGTTAAGCAAAAAATCCGATTGTTTTTTACTCCCCCTCTGTAGGCCGTTTCATGGCTTCCAATCCCTTTTCAGAAACCACATCCCGATAGGTTACTAACTTTACCTTTTTTTTCTTTATTTTTTTCTTAAAAGCCCTGGAAAGCAGTGCCTTTAACTCAGCCTGGCGGTGTTGGCTGACCCTGTCCGGATCATCCGGGTTATTCATATCAACCAATGCTTGCATTTCAGGATTCTCCAACCCCAAATGGATGACAATCAAATTCAACTTCCCCGGCTCCAATTGGTCCAGCATTTTTAAAAGGGTGTTAAGTTTCTTATCCGGAGGCACAGCCCACATGGTTTGATAATACTCCCCAAAATAACAGGAAATCCCTAAACCGTTTTCTTTTGCCAGTTTCTCCACCAATGCCCGTAATTCAGGCGTTGATACAGCGGTTAACATATGATAATCGATGTAATCGATGCGAAGCCCGGTGGCTCTTGCCCGCTCAATTTGAGCACGCAGCTCTTTTTCCACTTCCTCTAGCTTCACATTGGCCGCTGCAAACGCAGCCTCTGATTCCCAAAAGTATCCATCTTTATCTACCAGACCGGGGACGACTTCTGCTCCCAAAACCGGGCCCCACTTGTAATGCTTCCATTCAGAGTTCAAAGTCAAATGAATCCCAACTCCTACTTCCGGATGGTCTTTTAAAATCTCAACCGCTTCCTTATACCACGGACAGGTAAACATCACTGATGCAGAAAAAA
Organism: Candidatus Aminicenantota bacterium; assembly: GCA_011772425.1. Taxonomy (GTDB): domain Bacteria; phylum Acidobacteriota; class Aminicenantia; order UBA2199; family UBA2199; genus JAKAGC01. The sequence goes on along the minus strand of WVZO01000547.1, from coordinate 10,223 downwards.
CCACTCCCTTTTCAATCAATTTTTTGGCGGCCATATTCACACTGTGACACATGCCTATATCATCAAAGCGGATGATTAATTTAGTTTCTCCGAACATTGGCGAAGATACATGAATCAAAACTCCGAAAGCCAATATAATAAAGGCAATATACTTAGTAGGTTTCATTCTTTACCTCTTTTACCAATATTCTGTAAAAACGCGCAAAAAAAACAACGTTTTCCCGGATGGCAAAGTCATGAACGACGCCTATAGGGTGGGGACGCCGTCCCCTTTTGAGCATCAAAATGCATAAATTACCTGACCCCAAATCTTAATAAAATAATTACGTTTCATAAACCAATCCTCCTAATTTTTTACGTTCCAGCCGGAAAAAACAAATACGGGGTTTTCACCTCCGGCATCTTTTGTGGAAAACCGGCCGCTGATGACTTTGACTTCTCCGGGCAGCAGCGAGATATAGTTATCATCCCAGAAGATCGGCAGTATTGATCGGCCCGATTGTTTATCCACCACCTTGAGTTCGATGAAAAAAGCGATTTTATCTGTGGGATTCTTAAGGGTAACATGGACGAGCTGCTTTGTGTTGCTGGTTTCAAACCTATGCTTAACGTCGAGGGTTACTTCCGGCAGCTTGACCAAACCGGTAAAATCTGCGAATTCCTTTGTGGGGGTATAAAACCAGGTAGTGCCTTTCTCATCCAGGATATCTTTTTTAGTGGACAACCAGTAAAAATTATCGCCCACCACTTTTCCCTCCTGGTTTTTAAGTTTTAAATCGATAAAATATAAGAGGCTCAATCCCTTTTCAGGTATATCCAGGATTTTTTTAGACTTATTTTCTCCAATGTTTACCGGTATGGTTTTGAAAAAAATCTCTTTGGAATCGAAATTATACACACGTACCTCTGCATTTAGATTCTTATAAGACAAAAGGGTATCATTAACAATGTAAATGGCATAGTCACCGTAATTATATATGATATTCAGGGGTTGGAAAGCTGTTTTGGTGCCGTAGAACGCTCCATTAGGGATCAGGTAGTAGTCATAAAGCTGCCAGTACATCTTCGGCCAGGCGGAGTTGAGCATCCACTGGATAATACCGGTGGTATTGGGTTTATTCACAGCAAAAGCCTCAAACATGGCACGGATGGCTTCATAGTTAGCTGCCTGGGCTTTCCGGACAAAATCTTCTACATTTCCAGGTTTTCCATACCGGTGTTCCAGGGCCCGCATGTACCGGTCCAGGGTATTAAATTCATTCCTGCCGCAGTGATAATCCCAGATATCATTGATAGGCCATAAACGGTCTCCCGGGATCATCCGTTTGAGGCTTTCCAGGGGAGGGGGCTGTGGACCCGGGCCTGTTTCGGTATTAAAACCAAAAGCTCCCCCATTTTTCTTATCGATATACCAATAAATGGGAGGGACATAATCGTAAGGGCCATTCATTTTAACGGCGGTGGCACCACTAATTTTGCTGACGTGGTATTTGCAGGATGCCAACCGCGGACGGGTGGTATCGATGCTGTCCAGGTGGGTATAGTACTTCTCCTCCAGCTTCGGACGGGGCAATTTGTCACTTCCCAATACCCAAACAAAAATACTGGGATGATTGCGAAGCCAGACCACCTGGTCTCGCAATGACCGGGCAACCAGGTCCATATCACCCGGGGTTTGAATACCGCCAAATTCATCCACCGGTCTTCCCACGTAATCTTTCCACTCCCACTGGCAGCTCCAACCTGCCATCAGGAGAATGCCGTACTGATCAGCCAGATCGTAAAGTTTATGACTGCTTCCCCAAAAGCCTTCCAGCCGGACAGCATTCAAATTCATGTGCTTAACATATTTGATTTGGGCCTCGATTTTGCTGTCCTGGTCAGCCAGCAGCATATCATCCACCCAACCGCCGCCGCGGATCAACACGTCTTTCCCATTGATCCGGTAACCCCGATGCCCCTCTTCATTAATATAATCCGATACCTCCCGGATACCAAAGGTAACCTCCCGGCTGTCAGAGGTTTTGTCGTATCCATCAACCAGGACAGCTAGTTTTAACCGGTACAGGTGCGGTGTCCCAAGGTTGTGGGGCCACCACAAACCGGGATTTTGAAACCGCAATTCCTTGTATTGGTCGGGGCTGAAGACAATCTTTTTTTTCTCCAGGGAGCCCAACGAATAGGGTTGACTAAAAACAATGTTTTCAATTTCTCCCTTCACCATACCGGATACCTGGCGTTTACTATGATTGGTTAACCGGGCTGTAATAGTCAACGATGCCTGTTTTAACGTTTCCAGTTTCACCTTACTCTGCACAAAGGGATGGTTCAATGATACAGTGCCGGATAATCGCAGCTTTACCTCCCTCCACAGCCCCATGTTTTTATCCGGGGGTGCAGGATTCCAACCCACGAAGCCAATAGTAAAATCACCCGGCTTCGGGGGGAAGACTTCCACTGCCAGAACATTCCTGCCGGGATGAATAAAGTTAGTAATCTCAAGATCAAATATACGAAAGGAACCGATGATATCATGGGCAGATGCCGCCTTCTGACCGTTAAGCCAGATATTGGCGCGGTAATTGATGCCTTCAAACACCAGCCGCACCGCCGAAAACGATGGCACGCCTTTCAGGCTAAATTCCTTGCGGTACCACCAGGATTGCTGAAATTGCTCCTTTGGGATTTTCTCCAGGTTTCTGGCAAAATAAATATCTTTATAAATGTTGTTTTTAACCAGTGCTGCAAGTACTGTTGTGGGCACAGAGGCTTTATTCCACCCCTCAGTATTAAAAGCAGGAGTGGAAATGATTTCTCCTGTTTCTTTACATTTCGCAGATGACTGAATATACCAGTCATCTTTCAGGAAGATCGTATATTTAAGTTCTTCCACAGATTTTTTTACTGATTCTTCCCTGGAATTTTCACAAGACACAAAAACCAAAAAAATCATAAAAGGCAGCAAAAGATAGGAAAAAAGCCACCATCGCCTGGTCCGCTTCATTTTCATTTTTAACTCCGTTTTTTTTGCCACGAAGACAGTCTTGATGCCTTTGTGGCTGTTTTCTATTTTCATTTTTTTATAAAATCTTTGACATTACCGTATAAGCTAGTTAATTAACACAAAAATAGTAAAGAATCAACTCATATCTATAATAAGAATTGTTTTTTTTAAGAATAAGATTGGAACTTAGTGTTTTTACTTGGTAATACTCATCCGAAAAAAAAAATTGAAAAATAGGAGTATTTTATTTAAAATAGGTGTATGAAATACAAACAAACCAAAGCATTAAAAAGATGGCGATTAAGTTAAGCATTTCAGGTATCAGGGGGAAATTTCATGAGCTTACCCCCAACCATGCGGTTAAATTTGCCCGGGCGTTTGCCACGTATATTGGGGGCGGCGATGTGATTATCGGTGCTGACGGGCGGCCCTCCGGGAAATTCCTCACCCAGGCCATCATCGCCGGCCTCAACTCTTGCGGCGCCAATGTTTACGATTACGGGATTATTCCCACCCCCATCCTCCACTGGATTATCCGGCACTCGGACGTTAAAGGAGGAATTTCCATTACGGCCGGACACAATCCCTTTGACTGGAATTGCTTGATATTCCTGGATTCCGAGGGTGCCTACTTAAACCACCTCCAGGGCGAGGAGTTTTTTAATCTCTACCATTCCGGCAACTTTGAAAACAAACCATTCAACCAATTGGGGACTTTTACCCAAACGCAGCAACATGTGAAAGACTATTTTAAAGCATTGAAACACAAAAGGCACACATCCAAAGAGTGGAAATTTATCATTGATTGTTCCAATGGATTTGATGCCGGCATTGTTCTTCAACTGTCAAGGGCGTTGGATATCCAGGGTGTACCGATTTTTTGCCGCAAAGATGGATTTACACAAAAGGACCCGGAACCCACCATTGACAATGCGCGGTTCCTGGGGACCATTGTGCGGGAGACCCGCAGTGATGGTGGTTTTTTATTGAACAGCGATGCCAGCCGCATCCTGGTGGTGGATGAAAGAGGGGAACCCCTCTCCGAAGAGTTGACATTACCGATTTTTGCCATGATGGTCTTGGAAGAGGAGCCCACCGATATTGTCACCAACTATTCCACCTCCAAAATCATCGACCAGGTGGCAAGGAAATTCGGGACGCGGGTATTCAGGACCGACGTGGGGCAGCCCTACGTGGTGCAGATGACAAAGGATTTAAAAGCCAATATCGGGGGCGAAGGAAGCGGCAGTATTGTTTATACACCTTTTTCCCTGGGGTTTGACGCTTTCGTGTTTATAAAAAAAATGGTGGAATATTTGAGCAAACGTCACCGCACTATTTCCAGTATTGCCGAAGAATTCATCCCTCCGGATATCTACAAGGAAACCATTTTCCTGCCCCCCAGTAAAATTTACACTTTCCTCGAACGGATCGGCGATTATTACTCTGATAAAAGGAGTCTGAAAGATGGTTATTACATTGAACGGGGGGAGGATTGGATTTGCATCCGGGCCTCTGCCACGGTGTCCATGATCCGTATTGTGGGGGAAGGCAAGAGCATAGCCCGCGATATTGCCAAAGTAAAGGAACTGGTGGGATAGGAGGGAGAGCCCATGAAAGGGATAAACAGCATCAAAATTGGAATTTCAGGGATACGGGGTATTGTGGGGAAAACCCTGAACCCGGAACAGGTGGTGAACCTGACCCGCGCTTTTGCTACGTTGGTGGGAAGCGGTGCAGCAGCGGTGGCTGTGGACTCGCGGGTATCCGGGGAGACCATCAAACGGGCAGTGTTGTCCGGGTTGATCTTTTCAGAAATTAAACCGCTGGATACCCTTGCCCTGCCAACGCCTTCGCTGCAAATTTATGTGAAAGAGAAAAAATTAAACGGTGGGATTATTATTACCGCCTCCCATAACACCGAGGATTGGAACGGACTGAAATTTGTAGATGAGAACGGCTTGTTCATTTCTCCCTTTGCAGCCCTGAACCTGATCGATATTTATCACCAGCAGAGTTTCAAAATACCTTCGGAGAATAAGTTCCCCGATGTGGAAGTGGTGAAAAATGCCTTCAATGTTCACGAGAGAAAGATTTTGAAAATTGTGGATGTGGAACAGATACGCAAGCAGCGGTTCAAGGTCCTGATGGACCCCGGCGGCGGTGTAGGAGCCTTATTTGATAAAAAATTTCTTGAAGCATTGGGCTGTGACGTGGTAATGATTAATGATCAATTGGGTGACCGGTTTCCCCGCAGACCCGAGCCTATTGCTGAAAACCTGGTTAAAACATCTTCTTATCTAGCAGGTGGTGATTTTGATATTGGATTTGCGCAAGATTCGGATGCGGACCGTCTATCCATCCTGGATGAAACCGGGCTGGTATTGGGTGGGGAAATAACCCTGGCGGCTGCACTCTATGGTTACCTATCACGGAAAAAACCGGGAAAAATCGTTGTGAATTTATCCACCTCCAGGATTATGGAGTATGTGGCGGAGAAATTCGGTTTCAAGGTCTTGAAATCACCGGTGGGAGAGATTAATGTAGCTGAAATGATGATAAAAGAGAGGGCCGCTGCCGGGGGGGAGGGAAACGGGGGAATTATGATACCCGATGTTCACTGCTGCAGGGATTCTTTTACCGGTATGGCCCTGGTCCTGGATGCCATGGCAAAACATGGGAAAAAAATCTCTCAAATCACTGCTGAATTCCCTTCATTTAAAATGTTAAAAAAGAAAATCCCCTTATCCATGTCTGAAGCCCATAAAATTGTTTTACTATTAAAAGATGAATATCCTGGTGTTGATACTGATACCCGTGATGGATTGAGAGTGGACATGGAGGATCACTGGTTTCATGTGCGGCCATCTAATACGGAACCGGTACTGCGAATTATTGCTGAAGGTCACGAAGGTGAAATCGACAGGATTGTTAAGAAACTCATCGCCCGGATCAAACGGATGGCAAAGCCCCCGTCGGGGGCATAAGCGCTAGTTTAACAATTACATCAAATTAATAAAGGCTCTGGCTTTTTTTAATAAAAAGTTTTGTGGGGTCCAGGGGCGGTTTTTCAAAAGAGCCCCTGGCCGCCGGAGGCATAGTAGTTTCAGGATGGGCAGGCTTAACGTTTTTTGAGCTCACAGATATTACTGTCCATCCTGGAGATAAAAATATGGGTTAGTAGATCCGCACGGAGGGCAGCAGTTTTTTCAGAGTGCCCGTGCGGTACGAGAGGTAAGGTGCCCTTCGGGCAAGTTTAAATCGCCTGCGGCGAAAGGTTAGAAAGACATTGGGTCAGAGATTTTTTGCCTTTCATTTTTTTCTTTGACGTTTTGACGCAACGTCACTGTTTTCACACCAGGTTACCAATCTTTTTCACTCGATATTGTGGATAACTTACCTGGTACTTTATCTTATTTGACAAAATCAAGGTTCTGTGTAATAATTAGGTGGCTATTTTGTCTAAGGATAGATTAGATGTGTAGATTTGACAATAAAAAATAAAACCAATAGGAGGGTTAACCATGAAAAAGAATTTTAGTTTCTTCACTTTAAGTGAAAGAGAACTAGACACGCTAAAAGCAGGCGAGGTGACTACTTGCGGTTGCGGCTGTGCATGGGCTGACTGTGGCGGATCTTCTAACGTGGACAATAGTTTAGCGAATTCTGATGAGGAAACGAATTCCGAAGATTGGGCGCCACGTGATTCCGAGGGGAATTACATGCTTTAATTAAGCGTTGATGTGGGGATATTTCCAATAAAGAGGTGGGAGTATCCCCACTTTCCTTTTAAGTGAGTTGCATTGTGAATTGGCAAAATTACAACCGGTTATATTAAAACGGTTTGTTATGGAATACTTTCGCCGTCACAAAATTATTTAGGGAATATTATTTTGAAGCAGACGCGTGACGGTAATTTACTGGGAGGTATCTTCAATTCACGGGTACAGCTTTGTACGGAATCGTTAAGGAAGACGATGAAGACGACATTTATCGGCTGGTAAAATTCAGGCTGTAAAATTTGTAAAAAGGGAATTGTTCGGGCTCAAAGGGGACTTAAAATGGGCAATAAATCGACGAAAGCAGCGGTTCCAGTCGAAACCTCTGGGAAAAATAGATTTATATTCGATCGGAAATTGAAAAAAACTCTCCTCTGCCATCCCATTATGTTTTTTTTATTTCAAATGAAATTGCAGGGAAAAGACATTAAGGAATGGATGGAGAGTATACCGGGTAATGACGTGGATATTCCTGGTGTAGGGAGTTTTCCAATAGATGAGATTATTTACTATTATCGGAAACTCCAGTTTTTAGAGCAGAATGGTTTTTTCTCTGAAATTCCCCAGGAGGAAATGATATCAAAGGAAATGACTGCCGAACGAATTAATGTTTCATTATCCAACTTGAGACAGGTAACTTTTGAGTTGACGGATTCCTGCCAGATGGATTGTTATTATTGTGGTTATGGGAGATTCTACAGCCACTATGACAAGCGGGAAAATAAATTCATGGATTTTCCCACCATCAAACGCACGTTGGACTATATAAACGGGCTGGTTAATTCGCCGCTTGATATCTCCCACAAAAGGGATTTTTTTGTCGGGTTTTATGGCGGCGAACCGCTTTTGAATTTTTCGATCATTAAGGAAACGGTTAACTATGTCAAAGGATTGAAGTGGCTGCATAATAATATGCGATTTACCGTCACTACTAATGGTTTGTTGTTGGATAAATATATTGATTTTATGATGGAACATGATTTTAACATCTTTATAAGCCTGGATGGCGATGAATCGAGTAATGCCTACCGAGTTCTAAAAAATGGGAAACCTTCGTATCGATACGTTTTAAAGAATGCAGAAATGCTTCAAAAAAAATACCCGGGATTTTTCCAGAAGAGAGTTTTTTTTAATGCGGTACTTCATAGTAAAAATTCGGTAGAAGGGATAGTTGACTTTTTTTCTAATTACTTCAATAAAAAGCCGAGTATCCTAACATTGAATACAGGGGGGATCCGGGAAGATAAGGTGGATGAATTCTGGAGAACCTATGTCAATCAACGCCAGAGTTTATACCACAGCGAAGATTACTCCCGGATCGAGCAGGAGATGTTTATCAAATTGGGATCTGTACAAGCGGTCACAACCTTTTTGTTTAACTCGGTGGATTTTTATTATGCCGATTACAATAACTTCTATTATTCGGAAAAAATAGGCATAAGATATCCCACAGATACCTGCTTGCCTTTTTCGAGGAAATTATTTTTAACTGTGAACGGAAAGATTTTGGCATGTGAACGCATTGGACAGGAATTTGAGCTGGGATGGGTCACGAAGGAAGGTGTTCAATTGGATTATCAGGAGATTGCTGACAGGTATAACCAGTGGTTTTCATTAATGAGAAATCAGTGCCGAACATGTTATATTTATGATCAATGCATCCAATGCATTTTTTATCTGGATTTAAAGGGTGGAAAGCCGGTATGCAAAAACTACATGGATATAACGAAATACTCCCGCTACGTTTCTTCTTTTTTAGATTATTTTGAACATAAACCCCAACAATTCGAAAGGATATTGAAGGAGGTAATAATTGACTAACTCAAATAAAAAGCAGTATTGGTTTTATATCGACAGTTATGTCCACATTTCCATGAAGAATCGCGATGTCTTATTTTATAATACCTATTCAGGGAAATTCCTGGAATATACAGCGAACCAAAATGGAGATGCAATCTTGAAATTGACCCGGAAACTTCTATCTCCCAAAAACCTCCGGGTAATACGATTAACATCGGAACACCTTGATAATCAAACGGTGTCCGGTTTTGTCCGGTCTATTCGTGAATACTTCATGGGGGATCTGATAGAAACCCGTTTTTCGGATTCCAAACCACCCCAGGTTGTTCCCACGCGGCCCAAAATCCATGTAGATGTCAAAAATGCGTTAAAAGATCCGGATGTATCGTTCGGGAATATTGAAATGATATATATGTATGAAATTACCATTTATTTAAACGATTCCTGTAGACAGAAATGCCCGGAGTGTGTGAGTTTTTATAAGCAAGGAGTTTGGTGCCGGAAAGGCAAAAACGGTGGCCATAACCTGGATATACCCCTATTAAAGAACTTGTTCCACGAAATTACAGGATCCAGGTTGAAAACTATAAATATCACGGGGGGGAATATTTTGTTATATCCTTACTGGGAGGAGCTGTATCGATTATTTAATCCTTTAGATTGCCGGGTTCATTTTTTCATTAACTACCTGAACATCGATGACCAGTTGGAACCGCTGAAACGGGTTAAAGAGATCGACCACCAGGTACGGTTATTGGTTCACTTCCCGTTGGAGATCGATCGATTTAAACAGTCGTATGAAACATTGTCCGGGTACGGGTTAAAAATCAAACCGGTATTTTTCGTTCAAAGCGATGAGGAATATTCCGTATTGGAAGAAATGCTTTCAACGTTCCCCCTGGAATCTCCTGTTTTTTTGCCTTATTACAATCAGAAAAACCTGGATTTTTTTAAGAAAAATTTTTTTGTTAATCGAGAAGATATCGAAGCCAGGAAACCAGGATTTCGAATTATTCATGGAAATAGCTGCATCAATATGGATAATTTCGGGAAACTGGTCATTTTACCCAATGGTCATGTTCATGCAAACGTAATGGACCCGGTTTTGGGAATCCTTGGAAACGATTCGATTTATGATATCATGTTTAAAGAGATGAAAACAGGCCGTAGTTGGTTTAAACTGCGAAAAAATAGTTTGCCCTGTAAGAAATGCAATTTCGATTTATTATGTCCTCCTCTTTCAAATTATAACAGAGTTATCGGCCAAAACAATTTATGTTTCATCCGTGAAAATCCTTGAAGGAAAAATTGACAATCAAAGAAATCCTTCAAAAAGCTCCTGGAATCCTTTCTTGGAATTTGGGATTTGGGATTTGGGATTTGGGATTTTGTTAATTTTTGTCTGTCACCTTTTTTAAAGAAATGCCAAATGTTGACAGGCTGTCCGAGAATGCCGGGTGAACACGAAATACCGGCCGAACCCCTACATGCACCCCGGAAACGTTTGAAGGGGCTCGGTCAGGATTTTGTATTCGCCCTTATTTCTCATTCGATGGTTTTTTTCTATTCTAGGACGACCTGTTGAGACGCGACCCCCTGAATTTTTTCAATCACAGGGACCTGGTCCCGATGACAGTCTG
>WVZO01000709.1 GCA_011772425.1 Candidatus Aminicenantota bacterium | reverse complement strand
GCGTCATGAAATATTGGTTTCGTTCTATACGTTTAAAGAGAAGCATAAAAAGATGGTGGAAGAAGCCGTGGAGTGAACGGTTTTTAAATCGTTGGCGATGGGTTTAGCGGGAATCGATAACTCAGATAAAGGGGATAATTGTGGATTTTAGATTGTTCATTAAACTCAAGATTCCTTGCACTTATCCGCGTGCGATATTTCACCGGATATTTTGCGGCAAAAACATTTAAGCTTTTAAGTTTTCCCGAATGACCGGCCTTTACTTCAACCGGGTAAACTTCACCATCGATTTCCCTGATAAATTCAAGTTCAGCGGTATTACTCATCCAGGAGTAAATTGGCGTGCGCCTTTTATTATCAGGGGTTTTCTATCCCCGGCATTTTTCCATTGGCTGAGTCTGTTATAAATCGTTCGTTTCATGCCCATTGTTCATTCTTCCTTGGTTATTATGGTTAGAAATATTATAGGATATTTTGAAAAAAATTACAATTTTTCCTATGAAAAAATGTTGATTTTTACAAAATTTCCCAGGAAAGGAGGGCGGTTTTATTTCTGCTCAGCTGTTTCATGTTTGGCAAGGATGGCAGCAAGCGGTTTCGGATTAACCGCCACCTTAACCCCGTGCCGCAAATAACGAAACGCCTCCGCACGATCGCCCTTTTCCAAAAGAATTCGACCCAACGCTGCGTAAGCATTGGTATAAGTGGGACTAATTTCAAGAGCCTGTTTATAACACCGGAGTGCATCCTCTACCTTCTTGAGCCTGACAAAGGCATTGCCCAGTTGATACCAGGCCGGTACCAGGGCCGGTCGATGCTCAACGGCCCGTTTTAAATATTTCACAGCCTCTTGCGTACGACCGGTTCCCAGTAACAGCCGCCCCAGGTTATATTCAGCCACAGGATCAGGTTTACCGCTTGCCAGGGCTTTCCGAATCGTCTCAATGGCTTTATCTGTTTGCTTCAAGCCGGACAGGGCAATTCCCAACCATTTATTGGCCAGGTCATGAGCCGGGTCCCTGGCAAGTATAAATTTAAGGGTACTTTCTGCCGCGGCATATCGCCGGTAATTCAGTTGTCCCCTGACAAGATCGAGGTAGGGTACTAATTCCGGGGGTTTTGCTTTGTCCAGCATGGTTTCCAGCCGGTCAACCACATGGGCACCGCCGCCAGCCCGAAAGATAGCAACAACACGGTAAACTTCACCAAGAGCACCAGTAGGAGCCTGCTGGGGGTCCAGGAACATGGCATCGACAATAATAGGTAAAGTTTCTTTAAG
>WVZO01000389.1:24754-25107 GCA_011772425.1 Candidatus Aminicenantota bacterium | reverse complement strand
CTGATGCAAAGCTTTGATGAAATCTATATCCTGGACCTGCACGGTAATGTGATGAAAAAAGAAACAACCCCTGATGGAAGTAAGGATGAAAACATTTTCGATATCCGGCAAGGGGTAGCGATTTCTCTTTTTGTTAAGACGCCCAAATGGAAAAAGAACTTGAAATCAACAGGGTGTAAGATTTATTTCAGTGAATTCCTGGGTACACGGGAAGAAAAATACAATTTGCTCAAGGAAAATGATGTTTTCACTATTGATTGGAAACAGGTTCAACCCCATTGGAATTTTTACCTGTTTAACAGGGTTGCAATTGAAAATGAAATCACTGCTAAATCAGCCGCTGTTATTTCTAA
>WVZO01000389.1:0-24731 GCA_011772425.1 Candidatus Aminicenantota bacterium | reverse complement strand
CCGGGATAATGCGAATGATGTGTATCGTACGGTTTCGGTATTTTCGTCCATTTCTGAAGCCCAGGCGCGTGAAGTATTTAATCTTCCCAATGATACCAGGGATTGGCAGGTAGAATTGGCGCAAAAAGATATCCTGGACAGCATCGAAGAGGATGGGGATATAGTGAATAAACATAAAATCGTGCCTATTCTCTATCGCCCCTTTGACATCCGTTATACGTACTATACCGGTAAAACCCGCGGTTTTCACTGCATGCCCAGGCCGGAAGTGATGAGGCAAATGCTTCACGACAACATCGGTTTGATATCGGTTCGCCAGGTGGCAGAAGGAAAATTCACCCACTGTTTTGCCGCCGATACCATCATAGAAAGCCGGGTTACTACCAGTAACAAGGGCCTTTGCTATGTTTTTCCCCTCTACTTTTATCCTGGTGTAAAGGAGAAAAAGATCATGCGTCTGCTGCCTGCTGCAACTGGTTATGATGATAATAATGATGAAGAAACCAGGCAATTCAATATTTACCCGGAGTTTATCGACGTCCTGGAAAGGGACATGAAGATACCCGCCGGAACAAACGAATTAGCGGAACAGGTGTTTTATTACATTTATTCAGTCCTGTATTCTCCCTATTACCGGAAGATTCAGTCCCATGATCTGAAGATTGATTTTCCCCAAATCCCGTTTACATTGGATTATGACCTGTTTAATCAACTGTCTCAACTGGGAAAGCGATTGATCGACATTCACCTGATGAAATCAAGGGAATTAAATAAAACCGTTTCCAAATTTGATGTTCCCGGAAGTAACAGGGTGGAAAAAACAACCTATGTTTCCCCGCGTCAATTATCGTCTCAACGAGCGTTTAAACAGGTTAAAAAATCTGAAGGTGGCAAAGAAGGCAGGATATATATCAATAACAGTCAATATTTCAGCAGGATAAATCCTGAATTGTGGGAATACATGTTATGCGGTTATCCAATCCTGCGCAAATGGTTGAATATGCGTAAGAAAAAAATTCTCAGGCCTGATGAAATCAGTCAATTCATCCGCATGGTTCGTTGTATTCAATTAACCATGGATTACCAGGAGAAGATTGACAGTCTGTTTAAAGAAGTGGTAAGTTGACAGTTGGCAGTTGGCAGTTGGCAAGTAGGAAGAGAAGAAGATGAGAGAAGAAGAAAATCCCAAATTCCAAATTCCAAATCACAAACAAATTCCAAATTCCAATGACCAAAACAAACCTTCTGAAATAATTCAGGTTGAGGTTAAGGTCAAGGTTGAGATTAAGGTGCCTTCGCCGCAGGCGTTTAAAATTAAGCCCGAAGGGCGCCTTATTGTTTGGGATTTGTTATTTGGGATTTGTAATTTCCCCTGAAAGGGGTAAAAGGCGTTTTAAAATCGTCCGAAGGACGCCCATTTGTTTGTAATTTGGGATTTGTGATTTGGAACTTCCCCCTTTGGGGGCTTGATCTCTCCTACCGCACGGGCACTCAATTAGCGCGTCAGAATTTACAAGTACTTTGACGCAACTAAATTATGAATGATGAGTGATGAATGATGAAGTAAACTTTCCTGAACATTGGTACCCCGTCATTGATGTTCCTTTTCATCATTCATAATTCACAATTCATCATTAGCTTTTGAAACTATTGCCCTCCGTGTGGATATACTGTCCAGTATTTTTATCTACAGGATGGACATAAAGACTAAAAAAGAAAAAACTTAAAAAATTTAACAATGTCCATCCTGAAAATACTGTGCCTCCGGCGGCCAGGGACTCTTTTTATAAAAACCGCCCCTGGACCCCGCAAAAATTTTTGTTAGAAAAAGAATTAACGTGAACCTTTTAAAACAACCCTGCGTTGGGTTAACAATTCTTTATACCTCGATTTATTAAACCTCTTTCACTGTAACCGCCCCCACCATATCTCCTCCAACCGACACCAGTTGACTGAAAAAATCATGGGCATCGATCTTATTGATTCGTAAAAGCCCTTCCAATTGAATACCTTCCGGCAAGAGCCCTTCAAAAACAGGTGGAAACAAATCAAACTCATACCTTTTGTTCTGCAGCGGCATGGTGAGCGAAATAGGGTCGCCGGTGTATTCATCGTCATAAGTAAAGATGTACTTTTTTTCTTTTTCGATCTCCTCAAGAACCCCGGCTTTTACACCATGCATCGATACTTCAGCTTTTCTCATCGCCGGCCTCCCTGGCTTTGAATAACTCCATGAGTGGGCTTTCCAGTACAATCTTTATATTAAGTGCATCCAGGACTTTTTTTAGCCTGGAAAATTGAACACTCTCCTTGCCGTGTTCAATATCGTAAATAAGGGTCTTTCCTACCCCGGCAATTTCAGCCAATTGGAGCCGGGACAGCCCACTCTGCTTACGATGAAACCGAACCGCCTGACCAATGGTTTTCATTTAAGCCCTCTTTTTTGCCGCCAACGAAGTAAAAAATTGATGTCAAATGAATTTTATATCAAATAAGCGATTCTGTCAACAAAAAAATGCCGTGAGGGCAGTAAAAATTGCGCTTTTCTCCTATTTGTTGAATTCTAAGCGAAAATATGATATAACCATACCTTATTATTAGAGGTGCTTAAAAATGAAAAAAATTATAATCGCGATTATAGTCATTTTAATGATTAACACCACGTTGACCACCGAAACCATAGAAAAAATTGTCTTAGAAGGCAATAAAAAGGTTTCACGGGATACCGTCCTCTTTTATATGAAATCCAGGGAAAAAGGGATGTTTTCCGAAGACCTTTTACGGCAGGATTTCAAGTCGTTGTGGAAAACCGGCTTCTTCGAAAACATCGCTATTAATACAGAAAGCGGACCGGGCGGCAAAATCGTTAAAATAAAAGTTAAAGAGAACCTGCTGATTTCGTCCATCACTTACAAAACCAGTAAAAAAATAAAAGAAAGCGACATCGTGGAAAAACTCCAGGAAAATAATATTGTATTAATGCCCTTCTCCTATTACAGCCCGGCAAAGTTGAAAAGAGTGGAACGAATCATCAAGGAGATGCTGATCGACAAAGGCTACACCCAGGGGAAAGTGAACATCGTTACCAAAGTGGATAAGGATCAGATTGCCTTAACCATTAATGTGATCCGTGGTCCCAAGACCAGGGTCGGATGGATCACGTTTCCCGGGTTGAAAGGCGCAAATGTTTCCGAGGGCTTTTTAAGAGGGGGCATGAAAAACAATAAGAAGCACAATTTTTTCTCAATGCTGGGTGGAAAAGATGTGTACAATAAAGAAAAGATCGATGAAGACCTGGAAAAAGTGAAGGAGAAGCTGCAGCAGAAGGGATACCTGGAAGCAAAAGTTGGAAAACCCAGTTTTTCAAGGGGTCAAAGAAAGACGGTTTTCGGGAAAGTCCAGGAGATGCTCACGATCTCCATCCCGGTGGAACCGGGTCCCAGGTACCGGGTAGGGGATATCAACATCGAAGGCAATAAGATAATAAAGAGTGAATTTTTAAGAAGCCTGATAAAACTAAAAAAAGGGAAGATTTATAACATAAAAAAGAGAAATAAAGGCATCCAGGAGATTCAAAAAATTTATGGTTCATTGGGCCATATATACGCACAGATCGCTCCGGTGGAAAACCTTGATCCCATTAAAAAAATCGCGGACTTAACGCTCAGGATTCATGAAGGCGAAGTCGCCTACCTGGGTAAATTGGAATTTAAGGGCAATACCTTTACCAAAGATCATGTGATTCGCAGGGAGTGGTTCTTGAGAGAAGGTGGACGCTTGAATATGAATGCCCTGGAGACCAGTCTTACCCGCATGAAGCAATTGGGGCTGGTGACCATTGAAAAAATGCCGGACATAAGACCAAACCCCCAGGATCCCCAAAAAGTGGACATCATTGCCGAAGTCAAAGAACTCAACCGCCAGATGATCAATTTTAACGTGGGGTACAGCGGATACGATGGCTGGTTCGTTGCCCTGGGTTATTCCACCCAGAATTTCATGGGAATGGGAGAAACCCTGGCGCTTAGTTTCCAGAGCGGTACCCGTGCTAAACAATACCGGTTGGCATTCACAGAACCGTATTTATTTAACTTACCTGCCAGTTTGGGATTTAGTGTCCACAAAACCTCCCTGAGGTATCCATATCTCTACACCCGGCGCGGTGAAGGGTTTAATATATCCACCTCGTTCCGGTTCTGGAGATATTATGGAGCATCCCTCTTTTACAGTTTTGAAAGTGTTGAGGTCAGTGATGTCAACGAGGATATATTATTTTCAAGTCCCTATTACTATCTCTATTATGGTGAAGGTAAACGAAAAATCTCCGCGATTTCACCCACGTTTTATTACTCCACCGTGGATTCGCCCTTATTTCCTTCCCGCGGTACCAAATACATGATTAATTACCGGTATTCCGGTGGATTCCTGGGGGGTGACGTTAATATGCACAAAACCAAGATTCAATTCGTTAAATTTATCCCCCTCAGAAAGCGCCATGTCTTTGGTATGCAGTTGGTATACATGGGCATTATCCAATTCGGGGATATACCGATTCCCTTGTATGAAAAATTCTTCCTGGGAGGTGAACAATCCATCCGGGGATTTGATATTTACCGCATCGGCCCCAGGAATGAAAGAGGTACTGTTGTTGGGGGTAACAAAGCATTTTACGCCAACTTTGAATACCAGATTCCTATGACCCAGCAATTTACCTTTATCTTATTCTACGATGTAGGAAACGCCTATGATTTCAATCAACCCATTAGTTTTAAAAATGTGTACTCCTCCATGGGATTGGAATTAAAATTATTTGTCCCCATGTTGAATGTCCCCTTTCGACTTATTTTTGCTTATAATCCCAGGATCCTCAGACCGGACGACCCCCATTTTGCTTTTCGCTTTGCTGTAGGCCCCTCATTTAATTAGTTTGGAACTGGGTGGATGATGTGATGATGTGATTATATAATGATGATGTGTTATGGATAATGGTTAATGGACACGCTCTTTAACCTATAAAAAGCAAAAAATAAAAGAAAATGAAATGAAAGAAGGAAAAAGGAGATGAAAATGAGAAGAACAATCGTGTTATTGATTGCGATTTTTGTACTGAACGCCTTTGCGTTTTCAGAAGTGAAAATCGGAGTAATTAACCCCCAAAAGATCATGGACAGCACAAAGAAGGGCATTGCCATTCAGAAAAGACTGGAAAAACTCCAAGGCGAAAAACAGCAGAAAATAAATGCCATGCAAGATGAGATTAAAAAGCTGCAAAAAGACGTGATGTCACCGGCATTGAATAATGAAGCCCGCCAAAGAAAGAACATTGAGCTCCAGGAAAAACAAAAAACTCTCAAACGATATGTTGAAGACGCCCGGAATGAATTCGCCCGGGAGTCTAAAAAAGAATTTTTGAACCTGGAGAAAGAGTTAATGCCCTTGATTGAAAACCTGGGCCGACAAAAAGGATTTACTATCATTATTGATATTACCAGGCCCGGGATTGTGTATTATGATAAGGCTATTGACATTACGACTGATGTCATTAAGGCCGTGGATGCTAAATATCCCGGTTAACAAATTAAAACCATTAAAAATTAATAAAACTAAAAATGAACAGCAATGAGACATTAACGATTGAAGACATTAAGGAAATCATTCCTCATCGATTCCCTTTCCTGTTAGTGGACCGGATCACTGAAATCAAGGGATACGAGTCCATTAAAGGGTATAAGAATATCACCTTTAATGAACCTTTGTTCCAGGGGCATTTTCCCCAGCGGGCAGTATTCCCGGGTGTTTTAATCGTTGAAGCCATGGCTCAACTGGGGGCGGTGTTGATTTTTCGCCGGTTCCCCGAAGATAAACGAATGGCTTTTTTTGCCGGCATTGACAAGGCCAGGTTTAAACGACCGGTAATACCAGGAGATCGACTGGACCTGGAATTAACCGTTACCAGGGATAGAGGAACGTTCGTGGTTATGGAAGGAAAAGCATTTGTAGACGGCGATTTGGCTGCTTCAGCCGTTTTAAGTTCTGCAGTAGCTAAATGATGAATCCGGGGAACGTGGAACGCGGCGGGTGGTAAATGAATAGAGAAACGGTAAACACAAACAACGTAAACATTCATCCCAGTGCGGTTATTAGCCCCAAAGCAAAACTGGGAAATAATGTTGAAGTGGGCGCTTTCTCCATCATAGGGGATGATGTGGATATCGGTGATAATACCGTTGTGATGCATCATGCAGTCATTGATAGCGGCACCACCCTGGGAAATAATTGTAAGATTTTTCCTTTCTGTTCCATTGGCACCGCCCCCCAGGATATTACCTATGAAGGTGAACCCACGCTTGTTGAAATGGGTGATAATAACATCATCAGGGAGTTTACCACCATTAACCGCGGTACCAGAAAAGGCGGAGGAATTACCCGTATCGGCAACAATAACTATTTTATGATGTATACCCATATTGCCCACGATTGCAAAGTGGGTAATCATACCCAATTCATCAACGGCGCTACCCTGGCCGGACATGTAGAAGTAGAAGATCATGCGGTCATCGGTGCTTTCTGTTCGGTTCACCAGTTCGCCAGGATCGGCAGGAATGCCTATATCGGCGGGTACACCGTTGTCATCCAGGATGTCCTCCCCTTTACAAAAATCGCACAAACCCGTGAAAAATATTACTTCTACGGTCCCAATTCGATCGGCATGATGAGAAATGGCATCAGCCGGGAATTCATCAATCATGTCAAAAATATTTTCCATATCCTGTATAAGCAGGACTTGAATACCACACAAGCCCTAGAAAAAATACAGGAAAAATTCCCGGATTTCGAAGGGGCTGAAATCATTACTCAATTTATCGATAAAACCAAACGTGGAATAACAAAAAATTTCACTTCCAGGCAGCCGGGAGACCGATTAGGCTAAATGATGATGATGAAACATCAAGGATGAAAGAATAGAGAATGATGAAAACGGGTACCAATACAAGAATGAATGTCAACAACAGGATCAGAATCGGAATTGTCGGGACTGGAACCATGGGAAAGAATCACTTGCGGGTCGTAAACTCTATACCTGAATTTAAACTGAGCTGTGCAGCCGATATCAACGAAGAGAACCTGATTACAGCCTGTGAACCCTATTCTATAGAGAAATACCAGGATTACCGGGAAATGGTGGATGAAGTCGATGGGGTCATGGTGTCTACGCCAACAATTTATCACCATGAAATTACCAGGTTTTTCCTGGAGCATAAAAAGCACGTGCTGGTTGAGAAACCTATCACCAATACCGTTGAGCATGCGGATGAATTGATAAAATTGGCAGACGTAAACCAGGTAACCCTGGCAGTAGGGCACCTGGAGCGATTTAATCCTGCGGTGGAATACATCCAGTCCATCGTCAAGAGGCCTCTATTTATTGAGGTGCAGCGATTGGGGCCTTTCTCTCCCCGCTCCCTGGATGTGGATGTTATTATGGACTTGATGATCCATGACCTGGATATTATCCTGCAGTGGGACCACAGCGGGATTAAACAAATCAATGCTTCTGGCGTTCCTATTATCTCGGATAAGATTGATATTGCCAATGTGCGGCTCCAGTTCAACTCAAAATTGGTGGCCAATGTAACTGCCAGCCGCGTTTCCCAGAAAAAAACACGAAAACTCAGAGTATTCCAAAAGAATAACTACATCTCCCTGGACTACAAAAAACGACGCGTCAAAAAATTTGAACTGAACAATGGTAATATTGTCGAGGATATCCCGGAAATCCAGGAGATCGAACCCCTGTGGAGCCTGTGGATTAACTTTTATAAAACCATCACCACCGGGAAAAACTATAATGTTACCGGCGAAGAAGGCAGAAATGCACTCCAGTTGGCAATTCGAATATCTGAACATATCCAAAAAAATATCGTGGATGTTCGCTAAAATGCTTTTTTACCACAGAGAGCCCAGAGAACACAGAGAAGAAATTTTAAAAGCTTAACGAGTTGAAGATAAGTAATTACATCCATTCACTGGTAGAGGGTGGCATTGTTCCGGGTATCTCCATATTAGTGGGTAAAAGAGAAAAGATACGTTTTAAAAAACAGTATGGATTAAAATCCATTTTTCCTTCTAATGAAAAGTTGGAAGACGCACCACCCACTCTTTATGACCTGGCGTCCCTGACCAAGCCCCTGGTTACTGCTTTTCTGCTGGTTTACCTGAAGGAAAAGGAAAAAATTGCTTTAGATAAACAAGTAAAGGAAATTTTGCCGCAGCTGCCCAATGAGTTTGATATGACGCTGCTGCATTTATTAACTCATACATCCGGGCTTCCTGCCTGGTTTCCCTTTTACTTGTTTGCTGATAAGATTGACAGCGATGGTTATCTGGCTCATTTTCCTTTAGTAAAGCTGGAATCCCGGCCCGGGAGGCGCGTTGAGTATTCCTGTGTGGGTTACATACTGCTTTATTATGTCATTGAAAAAATTGCGGGTACTTCGTTTAAGGCTTTGGCACGGGAGGTGATATTTGAGCCACTTGGGTTGAAGAATACGTTCCTGGAGGTGCCGGAGCATTTGAAAAAAAATACCGCCCCCACGGAAAAAGGAAATGAGTACGAACGAAAACTAGCGCTGGATTGGGCGAGAACGTACGAATCGGGTAAATACCTTGAACGGGCCAGGCAGTATAAGTGGCGGGAGGAGGTTATCCAGGGGGAAGCCCATGATGTTAATTCGCATCACCTGGGTGGAACCGCGGGAAATGCTGGGTTGTTTTCCACTATGGAAGATGTGTTTCGCCTTTGCCAGGAGTTTTTTCCTTCCACGGCTTCCCTTTTAAACCCAGAATCGCTTCGACTATTCTGGAAAAATTTTACCCCCTTTAAAATAAGTCATCGAACGGTTGGGTTTAAGCGCAACTCGTCGTTTATCACTTCAGGAGGCCGGGCGCTGTCCAGAGCAGCCATCGGTCACAATGGGTTTACCGGCACGTCTTTGTGGTTGGACCCACGGAAGGAAATGACGTTTATCTTGTTGTCTAACCGGGTTCATCCTGAGTACAAAGCGGTTAATTTTGACAAAATCCGGCGAAAGCTGCATCGACTGTTAACCAGGGAGCCGGAGTATAGAAAAGGTGGCAGGCAAGAAAAACAAGGATAGAAAATGGCTGTTTCAAAAAAAGAAAAAGATTATATCCGGAAATTTAAAAAAAAGAAAAGTGCCAGACAAATAGCCCGAGAGCTTGGTCTGAAAAGAACTGAGGTAGAAAAAGTTATAATAGAATTAAAAGAATCCGCTAAACCGCAAAAAAAGCAGAAACAATCACCTTTACCGCCTGTTGATGTTGATGAAGAATCACTATTAAAAAGAAACGATTATTACTGGGCAGCCTTAACTGCCCTGTTTGCTTTTGTTGTGCTCCTGTTAACAGCAGCGCCAGATTTAACTGGTGAGGATTCGGGTGAACTAATCACAGCAGCATATACACTGGGAGTGGCCCATCCCCCGGGTTATCCACTCTGGTGTATTCTGGGTAAACTATTCACAATAATAATACCAGTGGGAACGATTGCATTCCGACTAAACGTTATGTCAGCCTTTTTTGCCGCCGCAACAATATTCTTTCTCTTTCTCGTCATACGAAAACAAACAAAAAACAGGATTATAGCAGCCAGCGCTTCACTTTTATTTGGGTTTTCCTTCGAATTCTGGTCACAGAGTAACATCGCAGAAGTTTATACTCTTAATTCCTTCTTCATCGCTGTCTGCCTCTTTCTTCTCCAACTCTGGAATGAAAAACGCTCAAACCGTATTCTCTACGCTCTGGCTGTTATGTGTGGTCTTGGCTGTACTAACCATCACACTATGGCTCCCCTTTCAATCCTCTTTGTTTTCTACATTTTCTTTAAAGCGCGCCGCCGGTCTCCCCTATCCTTCAATGTTATGGGAATCGCTTTTTTATTTTTTATATTGGCACTTTCAATCTATCTATACCTGCCTGTACGCAGTCAGGCAAATCCCTATATGAACTGGGGCAAACCCGATACAATAAAGAAATCCTTCCAACATATACTGCGTAATCAGTACAAAATACCTTCACACGTTGTTTATGTTGGTCCTGAATATCAAAGAACCTGGAAACGGTTTGGCAAACAAATTCTTNNGCAAACAAATTCTTGTTTATGCTTCTGCATTCGTTAAACAATTCACCTGGGGATTATTCTGGCTCCCAATACTGGGACTATGGATTCACTTTCGCCAGAAAAGCTTCGAATTCTATCTCCTTTTATCGATATTTTTGCTAACATCCATTGGCTTTATCATCTTCTCGAATTTTATGCCTGATCTGGAAGGTATCAATGCCAATGATTTTCTCTTCATTCCTTCATATATGGTGGCAGCATTCTGGATGAGCATGGCAATACATTGGCTCTGGAAAATATGCAGAAAAAAAATCAACTGGAAACCACTGCCTGCTTTAGCAGTCATGATAATGCTGCTTCTGCCTCTTCCTAACTTGCTCAGCAACTTTCCCACCAATGATAAACGTAACTACTACTACTCAATCGACTTCGGGCACGCGCTAATCGATACGTTAGCCGAAGGAGCGATTATCTTTCCGGAAGGAGACCATAAAATATTTCCTTTACTCTATCTCCAGGGAGTACTGGGTATGCGTCCGGATGTAACCATTGCCAATAAATATGGCCGTATTGAGAAACACCTCTATCCCGATTTAATTAACCAGGTAAAAAAAAGTGGCGGCAATGTTGAACAAATCCCCCGGGGAGAAATTGAAAAACACATCATATTAAAAAGCCCGGATCGGCCGATATACTTTACCAACTATCGCAATTTGAACGATCTGCCTGAATTCCAGCTTATCCCTGAAGGGCTGCTTTACCGGGTCATCCGCAAATCCGATTTACCTGGATACCAAAGAAAAGTATCCACTGAATACTGGGAAAAATACAAATTTCGCAACTTCGCTGATCCCGATATATCAAGTGAAAGTGAATATACCGCAAGTTTGATTATTATCGAGTACCACATCATGCGTGCTCAAAGCTTCTTCGAGGAAAACAAAACTAAAGAAGCCTTCCGGTATATAGACAAAGTTAAAGAACAAGCTCGCGGCCGCAGTAAATTATTGAATAACACGGGTAACATACTGGCAAGGCGTGGATTTTTCAAAAAGGCCCTTGAATTTTTTGAAATATCTTTGTCTATTGCCCCAAACAACCTGACAACCATTAACAACACTGCCAAAATATATTTTCTATTAAAGGATTATAATAATTGTACAAAGTACCTGGATCGTGTCTTGAAGATCGATCCCAACAACCGTGAGGCTAATGAATTAAAAAGACGTATCCCTAACAGCCAATAATCGAAGGAAATTTGCCTTCGGCGACCAAGGGGGCTCTTTTTGGAAAAAACCGCCCCCCTGGACCCCCTGCAAAAACTTTTAATTAATTTAATTCGTTTCCGGGCGAAGACTCGTCATCATGATTGCCTGGCACCAAAAATCTGTTCTTCTCTTTTTTAATCAAAAGTTTTGCGGAGCTTTTTCAAAAGCGACCCCCCGGAGGGCCGCCGGAGGCAAATAATGGTTATTACTTTACTGCGCTAATTACGAAAGGGACGCTCAGCTTTTCCCAGCGTAACACCACTTTATTTCCTTCGATTTGAAAGGTCATCTCTTCCACATGCTCTGCCGCTTCAGGCTTCACATTCACCCTCAAGGCATCCTGAGCTTTATCATATCTGTAAGCCCCCCACTGTTTTGCCACTTTATTGAAAATAATCGTCCATTCAGTTTTCCCTGGAATCGTAAACAAACTGTAGGTTCCGGCTGCAAGTTTCTCGCCCTCAACGTTTACGTCCTTGCTGACAGCAATTGTAGTGGCCTCATCGGCGCCGGTGCGCCAAATCTTTTCATAAGGCACCAACCCACCCCAGATTTCACGTCCCCTGACCTTGGGGCGTCCGTACTCCAACGAAAAAAAGGTGACAGGCGAAAAAATCCTTATATTTTAAAGAACTCTTCAAAGAGTTGCTGGAAGCTCTGTTTGGGTTTTGGTAGCTGGTGCCTGGAATTTTCCCTGAAAGGGGTGAAAGGCGTTTAAAACTTGCCCGAAGGGCACCCTTGACTTTTAGTCCTTTGCCATGATTAGTGCCATGGCCTCTTCACGAGTGGCAATCTTTTCCCGGAAAACCCCCCTCACAGCAGAAGTAACAGTTATTGTCCCCGGCTTTTTCGCACCCCTCATAACCATACAAAGATGCTCCGCTTTTATAACTACCATCACCCCCAGAGGAGAAAGAGCATCAACCAGGTAATCGGCAATTTGCTTGGTTAAACGTTCCTGGATCTGGAGCCGTTTGGCCAACGATTCCACCAACAACGCAATAGTATTGAGTCCCATTATCCTACCCTTCTTGGGAATATAAGCAATACTGGCTGTCCCGGAAAAAGGGAGCAAATGATGTTCACACATGGAGTAAAGAGGTATATCTTTTAAAATTACCATCTCTTCATGTTTTTCTTCTGTCAATGCTTTTAAAAAATCATCCGGGTCTTTATGAGTACCGGAAAGTACTTCACTAAACATTTCCGCTACCCGCTGCGGGGTTCTCTTAAGCCTATCACACCGGGGGTCTTCACCAATCCCGGCCAATATCATCTTGACCCCCTCTTTTATTTTTTTGAAATCCATCTTTGATTTGGTTTTATTTTTCATTTTGCACCTATTTCCTGTGCTGTTTTTATTCTAATATTTTTACTCCATGCGTCTTCATCACCCCTCCGTAAAATGCTCAAACGTCCCTGGTTTGATGATCTCATAATTTTTTACCATTAAATGACCGTTGGCTGCCAGGTGACAGATGCGGTTTTTATTGTCCATATCCATGTCAAGGACCACCACATCCGCATCCTTGCCAACGGTAATTCGTCCCTTTTGCTGCAGTTTTAATACCTCCGCTGCATTTGAGGTCACTACTTTTAATGCCTTTTCCAAGGGCCATTTTTCCCTTTCAACCAGGTCCATCAGTTCGTTAAAGATCGATTTGGGTTCGCCGGAATCCATTTTGACCAGGTTCCCTTTTTCGTCAAAATTGGGCAGAGAACCGCAGGCATCAGAGCTTATGGTGATATGTTCAAGAGGTACTCCTGATCCTGTCAATTTTACAACAGCCTCAGAAGGTTTTACTTCGGTATCCGGGTAATAAGGATAGGAACTGGCTGTCAAGTCGATGGGAGCCTGTTTACCATAAGCTTTGGCATCCTCGAAGATATAATGATTGCGATTGCAGTGGGTGGGTAAAAATTGAGTGAATTTCAGTTCGCTTTTTTGAATCACCTGGTAAAGAATTTCAAAGGGATTTTGGGCGTCTCCCATGTGGATGTTCACAATCCCGGCTTTCCCCCCCAGCATACCCCCCACACGTGCGTGTTTTGCCAGGCGGATTAATTCATCCACGGTGGGCCCGGAGGAACGGTGGTCTGAAACCGCGATCTCCCCTACACCAATAACTTCATCGATCATGGCAATATCTTTGCCGGCATCACCCAGGATAGTCGGAGGAGGGACCTGGTAGGAACCCGTATAAATCCAGGCGGAAACACCTTCGGCCCGTAATCCTTTGGCTTTCATTAAAACACTTTGGATACTGCGTGTTAATCCATCAGTGCCCAGGCAGCCAATAACCGTTGTAATGCCGCCTTCCAACATTTGACTTAAGCGCATTTCCGTTGTACGTGTTGCCGGTCCGCCCTCTCCCCCGGCACCGGCAATATGGACATGGCTGTCTATTAGCCCGGGGATCATTTTTAACCCATCAGCCTGGATTGTTTCAACTGAAAGATGCGACGGCAGTATAATTTCCGTTTCAATGGCCAATATTTTATTACCACCTATCAGCACATCTTTTCGCCCCAGTGGTTCGGGAGCGTAAACATCACAGCCTTTAAAGAGTATCATGTATCCTCCTGCTGGTGAATCCGCGTTTATCTGGAACCAATTTATAATTTGTAGGGGTTTGATTTATCAAACCCCTCGGGATCTGATTAATCAAACCCTTGAATGAAATGTCGATTGAGGGCTTGATGAATCAAGCCCCTACATTGTTCCGCTGTCATTTGTCATTTATCAAATGATGAGTTCCCGGACAGCCTCCTAGGTCTTCTTTTTCTTCATCGCGTCATCAACCAGGGTAGCCATGTGACCGGGTTTTGCCTTCTTGGATGCCTCTTGCTCCTTTTTCAACTGCGCCAGGTCTTTGCTGTAATCACCATCCTTCTTTTCCATGGTGAGGGAAATCTTCCTGTTTTCTTTATTGATTTCCAGCACACGGACGGTAACAATATCTCCGATCTTTAAGACCTCCTTCGGGTGTTTGTGAATGCGGTCGGTTCCCAGACGAGAGATATGAACCATACCGTCCACACCAGGGAACAACTGGATAAAAGCACCATACGTTTTCATACGTGTGACTTTGCCCTGGAATTCACTGCCGGGTTTTATTTTTTTCATCGCAGCACCCCAGGGGTCATCCTGCAGCGCTTTGGCACTGAGGCTGAGTTTTCGCCTCTGCCGGTCCACATCGATTACTGCGACATCCAATGTCTGTCCCACTTTTAACACATCTGACGGTTTTCCAATGCGCTCATAAGAAATCTCTGAGATATGCAGCAGCCCTTCAATGCCCCCAATATCAACAAAAGCACCAAAGTCCTGGAGCGATTTTACTCTACCTTCATATACGGCACCTTCCTCTACTTGCTGCCACAATTTCTCCGCCTTTTTCTCCGCTTCATGCCGCAGGTATTCCTTGCGGCTTACCACGAGATTATTTCCTTCCTCTTCAAATTGAGTAATATAAAATATGTACGTGTTACCCACATGATTTTCCGGGGTTTCCGAGTAAGCAATATCCACCTGGGATATGGGACAAAAAGCCTTCAACCCCATGATCTGTACTTCAAACCCGCCTTTGATATGTTCAGTTACTTTTCCTTCGACAGGTTTATTGGCCTGGAATGCCTCTTCCAGGGTGATTAATGCTGCAATCTTCCTGGGGTCCTGGTCATCGGCCCCAACAGTGCCAGCTTTACATGAACACTTCCAGGCCCCCTGTCCCCGGCCGGTTATGAAAACATTGATGGTCTCTCCTTCGGAGACTGTTAACCGCCCGTCTCGCATCAGCTCTTCCTTCCTTAACATGCCATCTAACCGGGTACCCAGGTCCAGAAAAACGTACTCATTATCAAAACCCAGGACAGAGGCTTCGACTTCATCCCCAATTTCAAATGATTTTACCATTTGAAACGACTCGGATTCTGCCAGTAATTGCTCAAAGCTTTCGTCATTGCCTGGAGGCTCTTGCTTATGAATCGGGCTGTCCTCTCTGTATTGTTTACCTTTTTTCTTTTTTGCCATCGTTCTTACCTTAATAACTAATATTTGACGATTCCACTTGCGATTCTATATTTTCCCGTGTCCTTGAGTTTAAGGTTCACAGTGTATTATTTTTTAGTTAAAATGTCAAGAGGAAAAGCCAGGTGCAGGGGCACGGCATGCCGTGCCCCTGCATCAATCAATCATTCTAAATGTATAGTTTTTAAAATTTTCCCGGCATGGAGGGAGGTATATTTGATACTAACGGTTCCCGGCCCGGAAAGCAAAAATTGATATTCTACCTTAGCGAAACCAGGGATAAACAAGAATTGAACCTCGGGTCGGTATTCTTTATAAGAAACATCATCCTGGTAAAGGTTATTGATTTTACCCCCAGAAATCACCTTGATACCCTTGCCGAATACTCTCAGCATATCTTTTGGATAGAGATTCTTCATTTGTGCATGGTAACTCATAGTAGGCATGGCTTGTGAATTAACCAGTCGGACCCGGATGCGGTAAAGATTAGCGCCTATTTTTTTCTTTTCAAATACCTTCATGGAGACTTCCGGTGTATGTTTGGCCGAGAAGATAACCGCAGAAGCGTTTCGGTGCACCATGTCTTTGATCATAAAGGGAGCAGAGATGCGGAAGCTGTATTTAATCCAGCCGCCGATTTCGATGTCACCATAAGTGGGATGTTTAAAGGGTTTCCAGGGTTTGTACAGTTCACCCTGGGCGAGGTGGTCGCTGAATCTTAACCGTTCCCGCTCCCATTCAATGCCTGGGCTGAAGATTTTGCCAGCCGGGTCCTCATCTACTTTCGGGGGAGAAACTTTTTTGCTTTGTTTAAAGGTTTTGAAGGTTTCATGAGCAGGTACAAATAATTCCCCTACAAACCCATAACAGCCATTGATCATTACCATCCATTCGCAAAAATCACCATAGGTAGCGTAAAGGTCTTTATAGCTTATAAGGTAGCGGTACCCGGGTGTGATGCGTTCCGCCTGTTTTCCCAGGAAATCGTAAACCTCTACATCTTTGGGGTGATATGCTTCCGGGGCTTTGGTACTGGGGCCCCGTAAAAACATGCCGCCAAAATTATGAAACGCCCATACCATGCAGATATTGGGGCGTTTACCGATATAGTCGGCCAGGGCTTTGAGTCCAACACCTGATAGAGGATGGTCACCGGCACCCCACTGCACATACCTGGGCTGCCAATCATAACCCCAGTTGCGGTTGGGGTCCACATACCCTTCGGAATCTTCATTTACCCTGCCGTCACCATCGTTGTCAATGCCTTCTCGCCCTAATAGACTCCATTCCCCTTTTTCCCCGGGTTTTACCCTTATCATTAAACGGGGGTCCAGGGGATCGGTTTTGTAATTTCCATGGGGGTCTTGTTTGCGCATCTCACAAATATTGCCGTCACCGTCCAGGTCATCGGGAAAATCCTCATCCACCAACCCGTCATGGTCATCATCTTTGGGCCTGCGGATACTGCGGTTGCTGCTGTCGCTATTGCCTTCGGTCATGAAATGATACCGGCCGTCCGGGTTCACCATGGGAACCACATAAAAACACTTCTTATCCACCAACCGGGTAATCTCTTTGATTTTACCGTAGTTTCCCAACAGGTAGTCCAGTAAATACAACGACACTTCCGCGCCCTGGATTTCATTGCCGTGAATATTCCCATCCACATAAATTCCAGGCTTGTCCAGTTGACTGCCGGTTTTGGGATTATTGACGGTCATGCAGTAAATAGACCGCCCCTCTTCACTTTTGCCCACCAGGTCCAGCCTGGTCAGGTGGGGGTAAGCCTTGTGAAGCTTTTGCAGGGCTTCAATCACCATATCATAGGTGTAATAGTTATCAAAACGCAGCGGTACGGTTACTTCACTGGTATGATCCTGGACTTTTGCCGGTTTTGCCCCGACATTTACTGGAGAAACCATAACAAAACCGAAAACAAACACGATCACCAGGAGAGTTATATTTAGTTTCCTCATTTTCATTTTGCGCCTCCTAAGCTTACGGTTTTCACATCACTCCACGCATTAAACGTGAACGCTTCCAGGGTTAATTTTACTGGCTGTTCCGCATGGATGAGCCACTGAACCATGCGGGTACTGAACCCGTCCAATTCCTTGATCAAACTCCGTTTCTTCCCTTCAATGATTTTATAATTTCCTGGTTTTAACGAAACCACCACAGGTGTGATCCGTTGATTCCGCCTTCCCATCGCTGTGGGGTAGGGAAGATAACCGGCATTTTCTACCCAGGCCTTGACCCGGTAGATTCCTGCACCCAGTGGTTTGACAAGGGTTTTGGCTATTTTTATCCGCGGCAGCTTCTTCACTAATTCAAACACCCAGGGAACCTGGCCTTTTAACAGGCCCTCCAGCATGCGGGCCGGTGGGGTATTGGCAGTGAAAGGCGCAATTCCCCCAATCTCAACTTCTCCCAATGTGGGATGGTTATAGGATTTCCATTGAACAAATCCTTTACCTCCCAGTTCTTTATCACTGAAGGCCAACAGGGCTTTTTCATCCGGGTCTGCCCCTTCCTTGCTTTTGGGTTTGGGCATCTGTCTTAACATCTGGGCCATTTTCTTGGTGTCCATCATGCCGCTCTTCACCATATTCATCACCATTTTAGCTTTGATCCTGTCAGGGGTACCCGACGCTTTTAAAAAAGCATCGATTTTCTCCTCTCCCAATTCCAGGAACTCCTCGTTGGTCATGGATTCCAGTTTCTCCGGTGTAATCTGGGGTGCTTTTTTCTTTTCTTCCAATTTCGGCAGCGTCCAGAAATCCATGGTAAAGGAAGGCAGCCCCAGGTGATAGTAGGCCCACAATTCAAAGGACCCATCTTTGGCTGGTGCCGGTTCCAGCCGTTTGGCATCCAATTTATTCTTTTTGAGAAATTCTTTATATTGTTCGGAGATCTCGTTGTAGAATTTCAAATCTTCGGGCTGGGGATTTACCGCAGCGCCCAATCCCAGAAAACTGGCAATCATGGTTTCGGTGATTTCAAATCCCGGGGGGGCCATTTGCTTTGCTTTTTCCATGATTTCCTCCATGGTATACGTCCGGTCGGGATCGAATCCGAAACGTTGGGCAATGCGTTTGGGGATTTTGATTTTGGTGAAATCAGCCGTGGTTTTGCGACCGCCCCGCGGCGGTATCATACAGAAATTGGTCTCACCAAAACAAATAGTCATGGCAATTTCCGGGTGCTGATAAATAAATTTAAGCAGGTTATAGGTTTCCTTTTCGCTGCCGGACCAGGCACCACCGGTTTTGGTAAAGAATTTAAACAGGTGGGGAAAGGTAATCCCGATATTCACACCACCGGGGCCATCCTCGTTGTATTTCCCATCGTTGTCATTATCAACACCTTCGCTGTAGAGTTTGTAGATTCCTTTTTCCCCTTTTGCCCAATCGGCTTTTTTCATGAGCCGGGGTTCACCCGGGACAGGAATCCACCGGCCTTCAGGGTGCTTTACCCGCATTATCGTAATATTACCGCTGCCGTCCAAATCCTCGACACCGTCTTCATCTACCGCATCGTCCATATCGTCGTTATAAGGACTGCGGTTACGGGCATCCTTCCTGAGAGGTTTCTTGAAATAATTCCAGGCTGCATCCGGGTTCCCCAGCGCCAGGATGTACCAGGTTTTATTCTTGTGCAGGTCTGGTTTTTCCAGGATTAATTGCGCCAGGTAAAGCGCTGCTTCACTGGCAATGGGAACCGTCCCTTCCATGTTGGCAGTCACAAAAACCGCAGGGAGTATTTTTTTATTCTTCTTAACCTCTGGTCCCACTTCCAGAAGGATTATCTTGTTTCTTCCCGGGGTCGCTGTAATCGTGTGCAATTTGGCAATTTTACCATACGTGTCTGCGAAACCCTTTAAGATTTTATTTACTTCAGTTGGCGTGTGATAGGCGTCAAGTTTCAATGTGGTTTCTTTCGCACCCGCATCCACCCACACACACCATCCGCATCCCCATAAAAAAACAATCAACCATACACTGATTCTTTGCTTTCTCATTTTCATGTTTACTTTCACCTCATTTTCATTTTCTTTTTCTTTGAAATAAAACAAGATTACCTCAGTACCATAAAACCCATGAAACCGGGTACTACTTTTATTATACGATGAAACGGACGAAAATGTTCACCCCTATGGACATAAAAAATAAAAAATAAGTAAAAATACTGGTTTACATTGAAATTCGATGTGCTATAATTGAAACATTCTTAATAAATAGGAGGTCGTGTCATCATGGCCTTATATACAGTTTCCTGTAAGAACCAAAGCCAAAGAGAAATGATACATTGCATACCAATTACGATTGTGTTGGTGGAGGTGTTCCATGGCTAAAAAGATCCTGGTTATCGAAGATGAGGATAATCTTGGCCAGTCGATTAAGACGTTTTTAGAACAATACGATTATCGGGTAAGTTGTATCAGTGACGGCATTACCGGTTTGGAAGCCGTCCGGGACGAAAAACCTGACTTAATCCTGACCGATCTGCTCTTACCTCGCCTCCATGGATTCGATATTTGCAGGACCGTCAAAGGTGACGACCAGTTAAGGGAGATTCCCTTGATTGTTATGACTGCAGTATATAAAAATGCGATCCACAAGCTGGAGGCCAAGAGAATGGGAGTGGAGGATTTCATCGAGAAGCCGCTAAATTTCAGCGAACTGCTGAAAAAAGTAGAACGGTTACTGGGACCCGCCACGCTGCCAGAAGAAGAAATCATCACGTCGGAACCAACCCAAAAGAAAAAAAGTATGGATGATGTTATCCAAAAACAGTTCCAGGATTTGCAGCAAGACTATGCCTCCCGGCTTCCTCAAAAGATCATGGAGCTGGAAAAAATATGGGAATCCATCCAGAAAAGAGAAGACACAGCAAAACAATTGGCCAAATTCCGCAGGATGGTTCACAGCCTGACCGGGTCCGGCACCACTTTTGGTTTTAAAGAACTCACGGAATCCGCCAGGCAGCTGGAACTGCTGTTGGACATGATTATTGCCGAAGGCGAAGATACCATTGAAGAGCGTAAAGATAAGATCAACAGGCTGCTGGATAATATGAAGCACCATCCCCTGGTAACCACTGAATTGGAAATCATGAGACAGATGGGCAGTAATCAGTAGGAAGTAGGAAGTAAGAAGTAAGAAGTTGGCAGCACCGTGCGGTATGACCCGTTTAATTTTGAAGTGTGAATGATTAATTGTTAATTGTTAATGGATAATGCCCGATAATAAAATTTTAAAACGAATTATGTACGTAGATGATGATACGGACCTTCAGAGAATTGTCCAACTGGGGCTGGAAATGGGGGGAGGTTTTACGGTTAAGGTTTGTGGCTCCGGTGAGCAAGTCCTCCGGGAGATAGCGGATTTTCAGCCGGATTTGTTAATCCTGGATGTGGTGATGCCGGATATGAGTGGCCCCAAAACATTGAAAACCATGCAAAATATGCCGGATATACCATCGGTTCCCGTGGTTTTTTTTACTTCTAAAACTGGTCCGGAACACCTCCAACATTATAGAAGTTTGGGTGCCATTGGGGTGATCAAAAAGCCCCTGGATTTTAAGAGACTGCCCCACCAGGTGAAAGAAATCTGGGAGATATTCAATTCTAAAGTTCATCAGTAGCGCACAACACCCTTTCATCACCTATTTGGACGGTGAATTTAGGCTTATGTTTACTATTGACAGAGAGGGGAAGGGAGCATATAATAATATAGTGATAAAGTCCAATAAGAAAATATAAACTTTTTACCCACAGATAACAGGTGTAAAAAAGGAGGCGAAAACATGTATAAGTTTACGGGTACTTTAAAGAACGAATTCTACGCTGAGGAGGGCGTAAATATCACGGTTAAAGGGCTGGAGGATGACAGGATTATTCTCGCACCCACGGGCCCATGGTATGATCTTGACAAAGAACAAGACAGCAGCACCTTGACTTTTACGTTAACTCCTTCCTCAGGTACCACCGAAGAGCCACGCACTGTCGGAGTTGAAGTAACCAACGGCAGTCAAAACGTCACCACCCAACCCACCCATTGGGAAGTGGAAATTACCGGTTCTTCGGATTCCGAACCCATAGAAGTGCAACTAACAATCTTTGAAGCTGAAATGGAACCTGAGGAATAAAAGACTCGCTTAAATTATTAATTTTACGTGTTAATTTTAAAGGGCGTCGTGTCTGAAAAGGAGGATAAATGATTTTTGGAATCCCCAAAGAATTGTCCGATGGCAAAGATACCATGGAAATGAGGGTTGGCCTTTCACCAATGGGTGCACAAGAGTTAATACACTACGGTGCAGAGGTCTATGTTGAAAGCAAAGCTGGTGAAGGGGCCGGATTTACCGATGAAAATTATATAAAAGCCGGGGCAAATATCGTCTATTCAAAAGAAGAGGCCTATCGACGAGCTGATGTTGTTTTGAAGGTAAGGCGACCCCAGCCGGAAGAGTTTTCTTTTATAAATGATGGCCAGGTCATAATGGGATTTATGCATTTAATCACATCTCCCCGGGAATTCATCGAGATTGTAAAAGAAAAAAAGATTACTCTCATCGGCTATGAGATAATCCAGAGAAAGGATGGAACTCTTCCCATAGTAATCCCCATGAGTGAAATTGCCGGGAAATTATCCGTTCAACTGGCAGGAAGACTATTGGAATCCCGGGAAGGCGGCCGTGGTATATTACTGGGAGGGATAGCGGGAATTCCGCCGGCAGAAGTTGTCATCCTGGGAGCAGGAACACTGGGCCGCAGTGCTGCCAGGGCCTTTGCCGGGATCGGTGCCAGTGTATATGTGCTCGATCTGGACCGGGAGAAGCTCGATAAATTATCATATCATACCGCGGGTATGAACATTACCACGATGTTCAGCACCCGGCACAATATAGAAAAACTGGTAAAATTTGCTGATGTTCTAATCGGGGCAGTACAGGTTCCGCGAAAGCGAACCCCAATATTGATAACAAAAGAAATGGTAAAAACAATGCAGAATGGTGCAGTGCTTATCGACTTCTCTATTGATGAGGGAGGGTGTTCGGAAACGTCAAAAGTAGCTCCCCTGGGAAAATTTGTTTATACAGTCGATCATGTTATTCACTTCTGTATGCCCAATGCAACGTCACTGGTAGCTCGAACCGCAACCCATAGTTTGACTGCCGGTGCCATTCCCTATCTCAGGATTATAAGCGAATTAGGCATTGAGCGCGCACTTGGTGAAAATAAAGACCTTGCCAGGGGAATTTATGCGGAAAAAGGAGAAATTAGAAAGGAGTTCCTGGTATGAGCTGGTATGACGATTACAAGAAAAAATACTGCTCTATCGAACGGGCAGTTATGGAAATTAAGAGTAATGACCGGATATTCGTCAGTGGAAATGCAGCCACTCCCTTCCAGCTCTTAAAAGGTCTTGCCCTTCGCAAAGCAGAGCTTAAAAATGTTGAGGTTAATCACGTGTTGTTGTTAGGGAATGATCCGTTATCAAAACCCGAGATGCAAGGTCATTTTAGACATCATTCACTCTTTGTGGGTCCCGCCGATCGTGATGCTGTGAATGAAGGGCGGGCCGATTATTATCCTGTGTTTCTTTATGAAATACCGGCTCTTTTTAATTCCGGTTTACTTCCCCTTGATGTTACATTGTTACATCTTTCGCCGCCGGATGAACATGGGTTCATGAGTTTTGGCGTCGAGTGCCTCGCTTCAAAAGCTGCCGCCGAGAACTCAAAAACGGTTATTGCCCTGGTTAACGACAAAATGCCCAGGACCCTGGGTGATTCTTTTATTCATGTCTCCAGGATCACAAAATTGGTGGAAATATCTGAGGATTTACCGGAATTGCCCATCCCCCCTTTTTCAGAAATTGAAAAGAAGATCGGGTCTTATATTGCTGATCTGGTAGAGGATGGTTCAACCCTGCAGTTGGGAATTGGTGGGATTCCCAATGCCGCAATCAAGGCGATGTTTGATAAAAAAGACCTGGGCATTCATACGGAGATGGTTTCGGATAGTATTATGGAAGCCATGGAAGCCGGTGTGATAACCGGCACCAAAAAAACCTTGCATTCCCGTAAAGTTGTTTCCACTTTCTATTTCGGAACAAAAAGGCTTTATGATTTCGTCGATAACAATCCCGCCTTTGAAACCCATCCCACAGACTATACCAACCACCCCTTTATTATTGGTCAGAATGAAAAAATGGTGGCCATCAATTCTGCCATTGAAGTGGATTTAACCGGTCAGGTCTGTTCCGATTCTATCGGCACCAGGATTTACTCCGGGTATGGCGGGCAGGTGGATTTTATTCGCGGCGCTGCCCAGTCAAAAGGCGGCAAACCCATAATTGCACTCCCTTCTACTGCCCGGGGTGGAAAAATCTCTAAGATTGTGCCCACATTAAAGACCGGTGCCGGGGTAGTTACAACCCGGGCAGATGTGCATTACATCGTCACTGAATACGGGATTGCCTATCTTCACGGCAAAAACCTGCGTCAGCGTGCGGAAGCCCTGATCAATATTGCTCACCCGGATTTTCGTCCCATGCTGGAGAAAGAAGCAAAAAATAGGAAATTATTATTATAAAAGAAAGAAAAAAAGGAAAGTCTGGATTTGGATTACAAAAAGGGACCGGCAAAAAGAAGAATTAGATTTCCGGCTTGGCCTCTTATCCTTCTCTATTAACGTTCTCGTATGCTTTCACATGTATAGGCACCAGCCCCGTAGTCGATTGTGGTGTATGGGGTCAGGTATTTTATACATTTACCTCTGTGTCCACTGTGTCCTCTGTGGCTAAAATAGTCTTTTTGGTTGCGGCTTGTCCGGGTTGCGGTCAGGTGACCAGTGACCTGTGGCCTGTGACCAGAACAAAGGAAAAGGAACTGATAAATTATTAAATAAAGATGAAAAAAAACGGACGGGGGAACAGGGAAGGACAGGCAAAGGAAAAATTAGACAAAAAAGTGTCAACAATAGTTGACTGATGAAACCGGCATAAGTAAACAATAGTTGACTGATGATTGCGTTGAAATACGATAAATAAAAAATATTTTCCCTGGAAATCCTCTTCTAAAAACAGTTTTGATTTTTTCACTCATTTGTTCCTTATTTTGGCATCATTCTTGTTACATGTCCTATATCAAAATCAATATCACGGAGGTAATCATAAGATTATGGCAAGACAGAAAAGACTAAAACTAATAGGAGAAGAAGGATTTTTCCATATCACGTCCAGGACCGTCGGACAAGAATTCTTTCTTGGCGATGTGGAGAAGG